>DATFUN010000001.1:0-6846 GCA_035260805.1 Myxococcales bacterium
GGCGGGTTCCCGCCGCAGAAGGAGTACTTCAAGTCCGATGCCGCTGCGAAGACGGTCCCCAAGGTTTCGTTCCAGCGGTAGCTCCCGCTGGCGCGGAGGTCATCGGATGCGCTGCAGAGGCGCGAAATGAAGACGGGCGGCATCCTCTTCTTCGGCGGCGTGGTCCTGTTGGTGCTGGGCGGCCTGGGCGGGCTGGTGTTCGTCGGACCGCTGCTCAAAGGACAGGGCGGCACCTTCTCGAACCTGCTCGCGGTGCTCGTCCTCGGCGCGCTTCCGGCCGCCGCGGGCGTTCTCTTGATGGCCGCCGGCAGCCGCCGCGGCCGCTTGGAGCGCGAGAACGAGGATCGCGGCTTCACCGAGCTGGCCACCTCGCTGGCGCGCAAGAACGGCGGGCGCGTGGGCCTCGATCAGGTCGCGCGCGCCAGCGGTGTCCCCCAGGACGAGGCGCAGGCGAAGATGCGCCAGCTCACCGGGCGGGGTCTGTTCGAGCTGGACTTCGACGAGGGCGGACAGATGGTCTTCAAGCTCTCTCCCGACGCGGGCCGGGCGCAGCTCGCCGAGCTGGGAGGGAGGCGCTGATTGGCCGGCCGCGGGCGCGCGCCGCGCCGCGGCCCGCAGGCGCGCAGCCGTCCCGCGCGACGCCGGGTCCATGCTCTCCTCGCGGCGGGGTTCCTCGCCGCTTGCGGGGGCGCCGCGCGGCGCGCGCCCTCCCCTCCTCCTGCAGCGCAGGGCGCGGAATCCGCGCCTGAGCTCGAGCCGCGGCGCTACGTGAGCGCGCGCGCCCAGCAGCATGTGCTGACTGCGCTGCTGGCGCGCGAGCGCGACGATCACGCGACCGCCGTCCGGGAGCTGCACGAGGCGCTCCTCTACGACCCGGAATCGGGCTATCTCCGCACCTTGCTTGCCGAAGAGCTGCTCCGCCAGGGCCGGATCGACGACGGCGAACGCGAGCTGCGCCGGGCCATGGACCAGGATCCCCAGTACGCGCCGGCGCACGTTCTGGCCGCACGTGTCGCGCTCGCCGGCGGCAGGGCGGACGAGGCCCGCGTCCACCTCCGGACGGCGGTCGCCGCGGCGACCCAGGATGCCGATGCCCATCGCGAGCTGATCCGCCTGGAGATCGCGCAAGGCGACCTGGGCGCCGCGGCCGCCGCGGCGGAGGAGCTCGGTGCCGTGGCAGAGCGGGTCGAGACCGGAGAGGGGTCCGCGCGCTCCGATCCGTGGCAGTCCGCTCGGCTGCGCGCGCAGGCCGCCGACGCGTGGCTGGAGGTGGCGCGCGCGAAGGCCGACCGGGAGGACGATGCCGGGGCGCAGGACGCCTTCGCCCGTGCATCGGCCCTGCGGCCGGACAACGACGAAGCCATGGCCACCCGCGCCGCTTTCCTCGAGTCTCGCCGCCGGTGGGCGGAGGCCCGCGAGCTGCAGCTGCGCGTGTTGGCGCGCCGGCCGGACTCGCCGGACGTGCTCTCCGCGCTGGCCAGGATCTCCCTCGCCGAGGGCGAGCTGGAGGTGGCCGCCGCGCATGTGCAGAAGCTCCGTGCGCTCGCGGCCGCCGCGTCGGCCGGCGGCGGCGACGAAGAGCGCCGCGAGGTGGCTGGCGCGCTGTTCCGGGCGGCGGTGCCGTTGCTCGGCGCGCACCGCCCCGCCGAAGCCGAAGCCGCCCTCGACGCTGCGCTGCGGATCTTCCCGGGTCACCCCGAGCTGTCTTTCTACCGGGGGCTGGCGCTCGAAGAGCGGGGCCGGCACCGGGACGCTGCCCAGGTCTTCGAGCAGATCGAGGGCGCTCTGGGGACCCCCGGGCGGCCCCGCGAGGCGGCGCTCTCGGCGGTAGCCGACGGTCCGGCGTTCCTCGCTCCCGATCCGGCGCAACTCCTGCTCGACGTGCGCGTCCAGGCAGCCCTGGCGCGCGGCCGCGCGGGAGAGACGGCCGAGGCAGTGCGCCGGATGAGAGCGCTGTACTCGGCGGAGCCGGGCGACGAGGGCGTGGCGCTCGGCCTGCTGGAAACGTTCGAGCGCGCCGGCCGCGCGCAGGCCGCCCTGACGCTGCTCGAGGAGGGCGCGCGCAAGCACCCGGACAGCCCGGCGCTTCTCTTTGCGCGCGCCTCCGCCCTGGACCGGGCCGGGCGGGTCCCCGAGGCCCTGGCGGGGATGCGCAAGGTGCTGGCGGTAGCCCCCGCGCATGCCGGCGCGCTCAACTACGTCGGCTACGTGATGACGGAGCAGGGTGGCGATCTGCACGAGGCCGAAGGGCTGCTGCGGCGCGCCGCGCAGCTCCGCCCGGACGACGGCGCCATCGCCGATTCGCTCGGGTTCTGCCTGCTGAAGGAGGGGCGCGTGGAGGCGGCCCTCGCCGAGCTTCGCCGCGCCGACCACCTGGCGCCCGGGGATCCGGTGATCCTCGGTCACCTCGGCGACGCGCTGCTCGCCTCGGGGCAGCGGGACGCGGCGGTCGCCGCGTTTCGACGGGCGCTGGCGCGGCTGACGAAACTTCCGAAATCCGCGCGCCGCAGACCCGCGCAGGATGTGGCCGGCGAGGCCGAATCCCGGTCTCCGGAACCTGGAGACGCCCGCGTCCGGGCCGAGCTTGTGGAGAAGCTGCGCTCCTTGACTGCGCGCTGATGCCGTGGTCTTTCCGCGCCGGAGGACGGACTTGCCCGACCCGCACATCGACGAGGGCTTCTTCAGCGCGCGCGACGGCTTGCGCCTGTTCCGGCACGCGGCCTGGCCCGCCGGCGCGCCGGTAGCGCACGTGGTCCTCCTGCATGGGTATGCCGAGCACCTCGGCCGTCACGAAGAGGTCACGGGCGCCCTGTGCGGCGCCGGCTATGCGGTGCATCTCTTCGACTGCCGGGGCCACGGTCAGAGCGGCGGCAAGCGCGCGCACGTCGATTCCTTCGAGGAGTACCTCCAGGACCTGGACGTCTTCCTCGCCCGGGTGCGGGAGGAGACCCGGGGGCAGCCGCTGTTCCTCGTCGGCCACAGCCACGGTGCTCTGATCGGCATCCGCTACCTGCTCGACAGGCCCGACGCCGTTCGGGGCGCGGTCTTCTCCTCGCCCTACCTGCGCCTCAAGCTGCGCGTCTCGCCCCTGAAGATCCTCGCAGGCCGGCTGATCGCCCACGTGCTGCCCTCGTTGCCCATGCGCAACGAGCTGAAGCCAGAGCAGCTCACCCGCGACGTGGCCATCCAGAACGCCACCCGCGCCGATCCGCTGTACCAGCAGATCGCCACGCCGCGCTGGTTCACCGAGTCCAGCTCCGCCCAGGAGACTTGCCTGCGGCGCGCCACCGAGTTCGTCACGCCGTTCCTGCTCCTCACCGGCGGCGCGGACGCGATCTCCGATCCGGCAGCCGGCCGCGAGTTCTTCGATCACGCGACCAGCAAGGACAAGCAGCACAAGCAGTACGACGGCCTGCTCCACGAGTTGTTCCACGAGCCGGAGCGCGACCTCGTCTTCCGCGACCTGATCGGGTGGCTCGACGAACGTTCGCGAGGCGTGCAAGGGCGCGCGGCCACGGGGCAGCGCGCGTGAACGAACGGGCCCGTCTGCTGGAGCTGCTCACCCAGCTCGCGTACGAGAAGCGCAGGGTCACCCTCGCCAGCGGGCGGGAGAGCGACTTCTACATCGACACCAAGCAAGCCACCCTCTCGGCGGAGGGGCACTACCTGGTGGGCCGGCTGGTGCTGGCGGAGGTGCTGGCGCTTTTGCCCGACGTCCAGGCGGTGGGGGGGCTCACCATGGGAGCGGACCCCATCGCCAGCGCGGTCAGCCTGACGAGCTTCCTCGCCGGCCAGCCGGTGCCCGCCTTCTACGTTCGCAAGGAGCCGAAGGGACACGGCACGAACCAGTGGGTGGAGGGCAAGAAGGGCCTGCCCCGCGGGGCGCGCGTCTGCGTCCTCGAGGACGTAGTGACGACCGGCGGCAGCACCCTCAAGGCGGTTGCGCGGTGCCGGGGCGAGGAGCTGGACGTGCGTGGCGTGGTGGCCCTGGTCGATCGGGAGGAGGGAGGCCGCGAGGCGGTGGAGGCCGCCGGCGTGCCGCTGCGGTCCTTGTTCCGGAGGAGCGACTTCCCGTGAATGACGGTCGGGGGCTCGCGGCTGGGGGCTTGCGGCGGTGCTTCGCCTTGCTCGGCGCCGCGTGCCTCTTCGCATGCAAGACGCTGCCATTCCCGGAGCCGACGCTGGAAGGGGAGTACGGCAAGGTGCTGGCCAAGTGGACGCGCGAGGTCGCGCTCTACAGCGGTCTGGAGACGCGGGCCTTCTGCCGCACGGTCTATCTCTCCACCGAGTTCGTCGACGCGCAGGCGAAGAAGATCTCCGAGATGCGCTCCGAGCTGCCCGACGAGGCGCAGCGCACCCGCGATCGGCTCCGCGCCCAGGCAGCCTCGCCGACGGTCTTCTCGGTGTTCTACACGCCCGAGAAGCTCTCCAACGACTGGAACGAGAAGAACTCGGTCTGGCGCATCGCCATGAACCTGGGGATGGGGCAGGTGGAGCCGCAGCGGATCGAGCGCCTCGAGCGTCCCTTCAACGCCGAGATGCGCGCGCTCTATCCGTACCTCGACGACTACTCGGTCGCGTACATGATCCACTTCCCGGGCCAGGCGGCGCCGCCCGGGTTCACGCCGAGCGAGGCCGACATGGTCGCCTCCAGCGCGCTGGGGAAGATGGAGTTCAAGTGGAACCTGCTCCATCCCGAGAAGGACAAGCGCCGGTGACGCACGGTTGCGCACCCCGGCGGGCGAAAGCTTCCTTGCGGGAGAAGGTCGCCTCGCGCATCGTGCGGGTATGCGGAGCCTGCTCGGAATCCTGATGGCGTCGTCGCTGGTCGCGCAGTCCGCGCGGGCGCAGGTACAAGTGCAGATCACCATGGGCCTCCCGGTCGTGCTGCCGCCGATGGTGGTGGTGCAGCCCGGCGTTCAGGTCGTGAGCGAGCTCGACGAGGAGGTCTATTTCGTCGACGGCTGGTACTGGGTTCGCCGCGGGCCGCACTGGTACCGCACGCACGATCACCGCGGGCTGTGGGTCTGGGTGGCCCCGGTGCGCGTTCCCGCGACGCTGGTGCGCCTCCCGCCCGGCCGATACCGGCGCCTGCACCGCGAGGAGTGGAAGCAAGCGCGGCGCGAGCGCAAGGAGCGGGAGAAGGCGGAGCGTAGATACTGGAAGGACCGCGAGAAGGCCGAGCGGGCCGCCTGGAAGGAAGAAAAGGGCAAGGGACACGGGCACGGCCGGGACGACTGACCATTCGCAAGGCGGCCCCGGCAAAAATGCTTAGAATGGCGGCATGACCTCGCCATCGCCTTGCACGGGCTTGCGGCGCGTCGCTCGGCTCGAAGATCTGCCCGAGCGGGACAAGGATCACGACTGCGGCGGCTTCGGACCGCACCGGATCTGCGTGAAGGTCGACGCGGTCGCCGAGCTGCCGACGCGATTCGGCCGGTTCAAGATCGTCGCCTTCTGGAACAACCGGGACGAGAAGGAGCACATCGCGCTGGTGCACGGCGACGTGATGGGCGCGTCGGAGGTTCCCACGCGGCTCCACTCCGAGTGCCTGACCGGCGACGCGCTGGGCTCCTTGCGGTGCGATTGCCGCGAACAGCTGGAGGTGGCGCTGCGGCGGCTCAGCTCGATGGAGCGCGGTCTGCTCCTCTACCTGCGCCAGGAGGGACGCGGGATCGGCCTGCGCAACAAGGTGCGCGCCTACGCGCTGCAGGACCGCGGGCTCGACACGGTCGAGGCCAACCGGGCGCTGGGTTTCCGCGACGACGAGCGGGACTACGAGGTGGCGGCCCACATGCTGGCCAGCCTGAACGTCGGGTCGATCGCCCTGATGACCAACAACCCGGACAAGATCGCCCAGCTGCGGCGCTATGGCGTCAAGATCGTGCGCCGCATCCCCCATGTGATCCCGCCCAACGAGTTCAACCGCGACTACCTGCTCACCAAGGCGCTGCGCTCGGGGCACCAGCTCGAGATCGACGGCAAGCCGGTGATCGAAGAGCAGGACGACCCGGTGGTGATCGAGCGGCCCGGGGCGACTTGAACTGCGCCCCCACGCAACATCGTGGTAGCGGCGAGGAGACCAGATGACTTGGACCCGTCACGCGGATCGGAACGAGTTCCTCCTGCAATTGTTTCCAGACTCCCCTTCCCTGAGGGACGTCCGGGTACTCGAGCTTGGCCTGCACGAGGACGGCCCCGCCCTGTCGATGACGGTCAACCTCAACGACTTCCCCACTTCGCCACCTGCGAAATGGAAGGAGCAATCGGCGAATCGGGTTCAGGTCCGCCTGGTCTTTTTCGCGATGACCAGCGTGCAGCTGACTGGTTGGGGAACAAACAACGTTTGCGATATTGAGATCGAGAAACGTGACGGGCGCATCCGAGTGAACGCAGCCGGCGGTGCCTGGAAGCTCACCGCTGAAAGCGAGCATCTTCGACTGGATCGCGTTTCGGGGTACTGGGACGAATCGATTCCGAAGCGATAGTGGTCAGCGCGGCCAGGCGTCCGGGGCGGGCTTGCCGCGGACCAGGACCGTGTCGCGCACCCAGGACGGATCGGCGCCCGGCCAGGACAGGGTGTACTGCAGCCCGCGGCTCTCCTTCCGCTCCTGTGCGCAGGCGACGATGAGGCGGGCCACGTCTGCGAGGTTCCGCAGCTCCACGATGTCGCGGGTGACGAGGTATCCCCAGTAGTACTCCTGAATCTCGCCCACCAGGTTGTCCAGCCGCCGCTGCGCGCGCGCCAGCCGCTTGTCGGTGCGCACGATGCCGACGTAGTTCCACATCAGCGCGCGGATCTCGTCCCAGTTCTGCTTCACGATCACGCCTTCCTCCGGCGGCACG
>DATFUN010000002.1:0-3373 GCA_035260805.1 Myxococcales bacterium
GCGGCGCCTTCGGCGTCCGGCGCCCGCTGCGGTTCCTCGCCTACCGGCTGAACCTGAACGAGACGCAGGTGGAGGAGCTGGCGAAGATCCTCGACGAGCTGAAGACCGAGCGCGCCCAGGCAGCGGTGGACGACCGCCGCGTCACCTCGGGCTTCGCCGACGCGCTGGGGCTCGATCAGTTCGACGCCCTCAAGGCGGCGGACGCCGGAGCCCTCCGGGTGAAGAGCGCGGAACGCCTGCGCGACGCCGTCCTCAAGGCGCTGGCCCGCATGCACGCGGTGCTGGACTCGCAACAGCGCGCCCAGCTCGCCTACCTCATCCGCACCGCCACCCTGAGCATCTAGTCCCGCGGAACTGGCAAAAAGCTCACCGCGGAGACGCGGAGAACGCGGAGTCGTCGTACTTGAAAACCCAAGACTCCGCGCCCTCCGCACTCTCCGGGCTGAGCTTCGAGTCCTTACGGCAGCGGGTGCGGCTGAAGCCGGGTCAGCTCGTCGGCAAGAGAGCTGCAACTCGGATAGCGGCGTGACGGATCCTTCGCCAGCAGACGCAGGATGATCTTCTCCAGCTCCTTGGGGACCGCGGGGTTCTTCTTGCGCGGCGGCTCGGGGGACTGGTTCACGTGCATCATGAGCAGCGGCACCAGCTCGTCGTGCGTGAAGGGCGGCGCCCCGGTGAACAGCTCGTAGGCGCACACGCCGAGCGCGTACAGATCCGTCGCATGCGTGACGGTGCTGAAGTTGCCGATCTGCTCGGGCGACATGTACTGCGGCGTGCCGGCGATCGACCCCGCCACGGTCACGCCCGGCGTGGCGTGGTGCTTGGCGATCCCGAAGTCCATCACCTTGAGCACGCCGCCCTCGGTGACGAAGAAGTTGTCCGGCTTCACGTCGCGATGGATCACGCCCGCGTCGTGCGCGGCCTGCAGCCCGCGGCACGCTTGCACCAGGTAGTCGATCGCCTGCGAGAAGGGCATCGGCCGGCGCATCCGCTCCTTCAAGCTCTCCCCGCGGAGCAGCTCCATGCTGATGTAGCGGTACGCGGCGTGCAGGCCGATGTCGTACAGGCGGATGATGTTCGGGTGCACGAGCTGGCGTGAAAGCTTTAGCTCCTGCTTGAACCGGGCGACTGCCGTCTCCGAAGTGGTCCTCAAGGTGAAGACCTTGAGCGCGACGTCCTCCTCCAGCTCGAGGTCGCGGGCGCGGAACACGATCGCCATGCCGCCCTGCCCGATCTTCTCCTCCAGGCGGTACCGGCCGGCGATCGTCACGCCGGGCGCGAACGCTCCCTCGACGCCGCCGGGCGCTCCGCCGTCCGCGGACTCCGCGGGCTCCAGAGTTGCGGAGCGCATCATCGTAGCCGGCGCCAGGGTCCCGGACGATTCGACGCCCGGCAGATCCTCCAGATCCGGTAGCCGGGGAAGAGACTTGCGGCGGTGGTGGGCCGCGTCGTCCAGCACCGCCGCCGCGACCATCGGCGTCGCGCGAGACTGCGCGGTGAGGCGCGCGAGCAGCTCGCCGGCATCGCGGTATCCCGGCGAGCGCGCCTCGATCTTCTGCAGCGCCTCCTTGGCGTTCTCGGCGAAGTCGTGCCGCAGGTAGAGCTGCGCGAGCTGGTAGAAGGCCTCGATCTCCGCTTCATCCTGCGGACCCTTGGCCACGAACGGACCCATGAAGTGCTCGAGCTGGAACCCCAGCGCGTTGAGCCCGCTGGCGAGCTTCACCGCGGTCACCGCGGCGGCGCGATAGCGGGGATCCTCGCGCGGCACCCGCACCAGGTTGTCGAGCGCCTTCCCGGTGTCGCCCGCCTCGAAGTAGCACTGCGCCGCCTCCAACGGGAGCCCGGCGTCCGCATAGAGCTGCGCAGCGTCGGCGCTGCGCCCCAGCCGCTTCGCCACCCGCGCCGCGTCGGCGTACCTGCGGAGCTGGACGTACGAATCGAAGGCGAGGTCCAGCTTCCCGGCCGACTCGAGCTTCTGCGCGGCGAGCACGTTGGTCGCCGCGCCGCCCACCGCCATCTGCTTGGGCTGCGTCAAGAGCGAAGGCGCGCCCTCGAACCTCTCGCCGGCCATCAGCCGCGCGGCTCCGATCTGATCGCCTGCCCGCTGCAGCGTCTCCACTGCCCGCTGCCGTTCACCGAGGGCGAGGAACAGCTCCACGGAGACCTGCGTCTCGCCCCCCTTGGCCAGCCAGATGGCCGCGCTCAGCGCGCGCTTCTTGAGCGAAGGCTCGAGCTGCCCCGCCTGCGCCGGCCGCACTCCCAGCGAGGCGAACAGCGCCTCGCCCGCCTCGCGATACCTGCGCGCGGCCGCGAGCAACCGCGCCACGTCTTCCACCGCTCCGGCCTCGCGGAAGGCGCGCAGCGCCTCCTCGGCCTTCCCCGCCTTCTCCAGCGCGCGGGCCTTCTCGTGGGCGGTGCGGTCCACGCTACGCGTCGTCCGCCATCTGCGCCGCGAGACCGCGGATGGTCTCGGCCTGGTTGGCGATCTTCAGGGCCTCCTCCAGCGTGATCAGGCCCTCGCGCATGTAGCGCACGATGCACGCGTCGAGGCTCTGCGCCCCGGAGCCGTCGTTGGAGGCCGTGTCGAGGTACCCGTCGATCTGGAACACCTTGTTCTCGCGGATGAGGTGCGCAATCGCGTAGTTCTGCAGGAGGATCTCGAGCACGGCGACCCGCCCCTCGCCGCCGGCGTGCTTCACCAGGTGCTGCGAGATGACCCCGCGCACCAGGACGCTGAGCGTGGACCGCATCTGCTCGCGGCTCTCCTCGGGGATCACGTCGATGATGCGGTCGATCGCCTTGGAAGCCGAGTTGGCGTGAAGCGTGCCGATCACCAGCACGCCCGTCTCCGCCGCCTGGATGGCGAGCCCGATGGTCTCCAGGTCGCGCATCTCGCCGACGATGAGGACGTCCGGCGATTCGCGCAGGGCGCTGCGCAGCGCGGCTGCGAAGGACTCCGCATGCTTGCCCACCTGGCGCTGGGTGATCACTCCCTTGTGGTTCGAGTGCAGGTACTCGATGGGATCCTCGATGCTGATCACGTGCCGCTGCGAGGTCTTGTTGATCTCGTCCACCATCGCGGCCAGCGTGGTCGACTTGCCCGACCCGGTGGGCCCGGTCACCAGCGCCAGGCCGTTGTTCAAGTCGGTGAGGCGCTTCACCGCCGGCGGCATGCCGAGCTCGTCGAGCGTGGGGATCTGGTTCTTGATCACCCGGAACACCGACCCCAGGCCCTGGCTCTGCACGAAGACGTTGGCGCGGAAGCGCGCCACGCCGGGCAGCTCGTAGACGAAGTCGAGCTCCCGCTTCTTCTCGAATTGGGCGCGCTGCTCCTCGGTCATGATCTCCAGCAGGAAGCGGCTCGTCTCCAGCT
>DATFUN010000003.1:0-8500 GCA_035260805.1 Myxococcales bacterium
CCATCCCGCTCGTCTGGATGCCCTGGCAACACGAGATCCTTCAGCCGTTCCTCTTGCCACCGGAACTGCCGGAGAGCCAGCTCACCGAGCTGAACGAGTACGCGATGAGCTTCGCCCGCCGGAACGACTACGAGCTGCTCGACACCTTGCTCGATCTCAACGCCACCATCTTCAGCGAGTACCGGTACCAGCAGGGATCGACCAGCAACACTACCTCGCCCTTCGACGTGTATTCGGCTCGCCGGGGGGTCTGCCAGGACTTCGCGAACCTGTTCATCTGCCTCGCCCGGCTCCTCGGCATCCCGGCCCGCTACGTGTGCGGCTACGTGTTCACGGGAACCAAGCCCGAGCACGAGCGCATGGCGGACGCGTCGCACGCCTGGGTCCAGGTCTATCTCCCCGAGGTGGGCTGGAAGGGTTTCGACCCCACCAACGGAAAGCTCACGCAGACCGATCACGTTCGCGTCGCGGTGGGCCGCAACTACATCGATGCGACGCCCACCTCGGGCACGCTGTACGTGGGCGGCGAGGGCGAGTCGCTCTCGGTCCAGGTGACGCTGGAGCGCGCCGGGTGATCGCGCCGATCAAGCCGTGCCGGTCGACCCCTCCGGAACGGACGGGGCACTTCCGGCAGCGCGACGGCGTTCGCGCGCCTGCGCCTCCTGCACGCGCTCGCACAGCAGCAGGAAAACCTCGCGGGCGCGAGCCTTGCGCAGCGAGAACGCCATCTGCGCCAGGCTGCGCTTGCCGAATACGGTGACGTAGTCGACACCCAGCGCAAGATGGAGAACGAAGCCGATCGTGAACGGCACACCGAGCACCAGCGCAGTGACCAAGCCGGCGGGACTGCCGGTGCGCACGAGGGCGAGCGTCACGCCTGGTGCGCTGGACAAGAGCGCCAGCGCCAACCACAACACCAGGCTCGACACGCGGCGCCGCCGGTCGAGCGTGACCAACAGGACTTCGTCGAACAGCACGCGCCTGCGCGTGCCGAGGTAGCCTTCGATCTCGTCGATCTCCACGGCGCCATCGGTCAGGTAGACGCGGGTGCGCGAAACGAGGCTGGCGGTGGTGCCGAGGAGCTTCCGCGCCACGATCACCTCCGGAGTGCCTCAACCATGGAGAGCGGCATCAGGATGCCCATGAGGGTCACCACGACGCCGAGCAGGAGCGAGAGGAGTGAGCCCGGAAGGCCGCCCTCGTCGCCATTCTTGCGGTCCTGCGAGATGCCGCGCACGGCCGCCACTAGCGCAGTCGGACCGATGACGACTCCCAGGGGCCAGAGGAAGAGTCCGCCCACCGAGAGGTACAGTCCCAGCGTGCGCCAGCTGCGGAAGGTCGTGCGCGCGCTCTCCAGGACGCCTTCGGCGCGGAGTCGATCGAAGCAGGCGGCGCAAAGCACCTTGCCGTCGCTCTCCACCTTGCAGAGGGCGCAGATGAATGCGCCGCAGCGCTCGCAGGCGCCGACCGCGGCATTGCGAGCGTGGCGCGCGCACTGGGCGGTGGTGCCGCCGTCGAGGGCGCGAGCCGCGGCGCGAGGCGGCTCGGGTGGATCGAACAGCGCGGCCTGGAACTCGAGCGCGCAGTTGCCGCAGTACACCACGCCTCGCTGGAGCACGATGCGCGGCAACGGCTCCCAGCAGCGCGGGCAACCGGGCTCGCGGTACGCTCGAGCGGCCGTCTTCACGGCTTCGAGTTCACCACGACGGTCTTGCCGATGCGGTCGTGCAGCGTGCGGCGGTTGGTGGTGAACACCATCAGGGCGTCGACGAGACCGAGGACGTAGGTGATGCTCATCGCCTGTCGCGAGAGGGCCCGGGCCCAGGCCTGTCCGGCAGAGAGATCGCTCCCGTCGGCGTTCACCACTTTCGTGCCCACCGCCTTTTTGCCTAGCGTCTGGCCGCGGAAGTACTGCAGCATGAGTCCCTCGTAGGCGACATAGGCGAGCGCGGGCACGAGGATGCGGGGAACGAAATTGTCGAACAGGCCGGTGGTAGCGGCGTACTTCACGGCCATGAAGCCATAGACGGGCAAGAAGAGCAGGCCGTCGACGAACGAGCCGGAGAAGCGGCGTCCAGCGCTGGCCACGTCCGCGCCCGTCGCCCCCGACTTCAGGTCCCGGATCTGCTCCTCCTTGCAGGCGGCGTCGTAAGGACGGCCGTCCAGCTCGACGACGCAGTCGGTGCAGAAGGCAGTGCCGCAGCGCGCGCACCGCACCAGCCCGGAGACGACGTCGGCATGGTTCGGGCAGCTCTGAATCGCTCTCGTAGGAAGGGCCATGCGAAAAAACTTATCAGCGGCCCGGGCTCAGGTCGATTCCTCGGCCCCGGCGCACAGGGACGCGATTCCGCGCACCAGGTTCTCCCCGGAAAGGTGCGGATCCTCCACACCGAGGCGCACCCGGTAATGCTCGCCCACTTCCTCGAACAGCTCGTAGCGGGCGCGCTCCGAGAGGTGTGGAGCTCGCAGGCAGAGGGCGAAGAGCAGCTCGCGCTCCTCGATGCCGAGGCGGTGATCGACGAGGCGCAACACCCGCGGGGTGCGCAGGCTGTTGAAGCGGCGCGCGCCCAGCGCCTCGACGCGCGGAACGGCGAGCTGCTCGTCGCTGACCACCAGTGTGTCGGAGGCGTGATCGCCGAGGCGCCGGTGCTGGGAGTCGAGCAGCGCCGAAAGCATGCCAACGCCGCCCAGTGGCAAGATGTCGAGGAGCCGCACCACGTTGCGCACCAGCGATTGCGCGACGTCGACCGGCAAGCCGCGCCCGTCGACCACGCGGATGCGCAGGATGCGCTTCCCCGGCGACTGGCCGTTCCAGCGCACCTCGAACCAGGTGTGATAGCCCCACAGCACCAGAAAGCCCGCGGTGGCGACGAACATCGCCCTCACTGCCTCGGGGAGGATCGCGGAGGCCGTCGAGATCAGACCAGTCGCACCGACGATGATTGCGGAATCGAGCAGGAAGGCTGCGAACCTTCGCCCCAGGCCGGCCGGGACCAGCTCGATGAGCACGTGCTCGGGGCTGTGCACGAGGCGCCGCTGCTTCATCGGGCTCGCTCCGCCCGGCCCGCGAAGAGCCAGCCGCACATCGCCGCGAACAGGCCGCAGGCCACCGCGATCTTCACCGGGTACGGCACCGATCGCGCCGACATCTGGGAGAAGGAGCCCTCGATGAGACCGGCGCACACCAGCAGCACCGCGCAAGCGGAAAGCATGCGAAAGACGGCAGGGAAGCTCTCGCGGAGCGCTGCGGGCCGGCCGCGTTCGCCGGGCATGAGCAGCGCCCGTCCTGCGAGGAGGCCTGCCGCGCCGGCGAAGACGATGGACGGCAATTCCAGCGCGCCGTGCGGCCCCACCCAGGCGACGAAGAAGGTGCCGGCTCCGTCGAGGATGTACTGCGCCGACACTACGCCGAGCAGGACGCCGTTGTAGAAGAGCAAGAGAAGGCCGCCGGCAAAGGTCAGCGCGCCCGCCGCGAACGTGAGGAACGAGACCCGGAGGTTGTGGGTGTAGAGGTAGGAGCCGAATTCTGTCGCCTTGCTCAGGCTGTCGATGCGCTCCTTGCCGGACTCGATCTGCGCCACCCGATCCGACGGACGCCCGGCTACGAACTGGGGCGGCAGCAGCGCCTCCGCCTGCGCCGGGTTCACCATCACCGCCCCGAATCCCACCGCGGCGCCGAGCAGGAGCGCCGCCGCCGCGAGTCGCACCCAGCGCTCCTCGCGCCGGAAGGTGGCGGGGACGTCGCGCAGGAAGAAGCCTTTCCAATCGAGGCGCGACGAGGCGCGGCCGCGGTAGAGGAAACGGTAGCCGCGCCCGACCAGTTGGTTCACGTTCTCGAGGAGCTGGGGGTTGGCGGTGAGCGCGCGCGCCTGGTTCAGGTCGGCGCAGGCGCTGCGGTAGAGGAGGACCAATTCTTGGAGACGCGCGCGGCCGAGCTGTGACTCGGGCGCGTCCTGCACCTCGTCGAGGAGAGCCCCGAGGCGCTTCCAGCGCGGCCCCCTCTCGGCGATGAAGCGCTCGAGGTCGGTCACAAGAGCTGCCTCCGCTTCACCTCCAGGTACGCGTTCACCGCCGCCGCCCCGCTGTCCTCCGGCACCGTCTCCGCGACCAGCGCGCCGAGCTGGCGCAGCTCGCGCAGCAGCCGCCCCCGATCTTGCACGAGCTCGCTAGCGACCAGCGTGCGGCAAAGCCCGAGGCGATCCACCGGCAAGGCTTCGGCCGTGGCGTCGAGCGGCGCATCCTTGAGCACCAAGACAAGCGGCAGGTGGCGCGGCACCACCATCCGGATCGCCGCAAGCAGGTCCCCGTGCTCGCCCCGCTCGGGCAGGACGGTCAGGATCAGGAGCAGCGTGCGCGACCGGAGTCGCCTGCGCAGGTGCGCCGAGAGGGCGCGGTAGTCGGTCGGCAGGAACTCCGGGGCGATGCCGGTGGCGAAGCGCGTCATCGCGGCGAGATGCGAGCCGCCGCGCCCCTGGGCGATCCCGTTCTCGACCGCGGAGCAGAAGGAGAGCAGCCCGGTGCGGTCCTCTGCGCGGTTGCAGACGTAAGCGGCCATCATCGCGGCGTTGACGGCGTGGTCGGCGCGGGTGAGCGCACCCACCCTGCCGGCCATCCGGTGTCCGCGATCGACGCACAGAAGCACGTCCTGCGAGCGCTCCACCCGGAACTGACGCACGACCAGCTTTCGCTGGCGGGCGGTGGCCTTCCAGGAGATCTGCCGGTAGTCGTCGCCGGCGACATAGTCGCGCAGCCGGTCGAACTCGCGTCCCTGGCCGATGCGCGGCGCCATGCGGGTGCCCAGCCCGCGCAGGAAGAGCGCGTTGAGCCGGGCGTGGAGCCGCTGCACCGAGCGCAGGTTGGGGAGCACCCGGACCGTCTGCGGAGCGCCGGCCGGTACGATGCGCTCGATGAGGCCAAAGCGGGTCAGGGCAACGTGGGCAGGCTCGATCTGCGCCTCCCCCCGTCCCGCGCCCGTCACCACATGCGAGAGCCGCAGCGTCTCGCCGGCGGCGCACCCGCCGCTCGCGCTGCTCGAGCCGCCTCCCAGGACCTCGGGCCAAAGGGTGCGGAGCGCGATGTGCAGCGGCGCTCGGGAGTCGTGCGAGACGTCGACGCGCAGCTCGGCAGCCTCGCCCAGGGAGAGGGCCACCACCTCGTCGCGAAGGGCGCGGACCGTCACGCGCCGGAGCAGGGCCGCCTCCGCCGCCGCAAGCGCCACGACGGCCAGGGCGGCGCCCGCGCCGGCGTAGGCCAGCGGCCAGAACACGGCGCCCAGCGCCGCGAGCAGCGCAGCCGCGGCGAGCGCCGGTGGCAGCCGTTCTCCTGCCCTCATCGGGGGACCTCGGTACGCTCGAAGATGCGCTGCAGCACCGCCGCCAGGTCGAGGCCTTCCATCTCCGCCTCTGGCGAGAGCGTCACCCGATGCGCGAGCACCGCCGGCGCCAGCTCCTTCACGTCGTCCGGGGTGACGAAATCGCGCCCGCGCAGCGCGGCCATGGCGCGCGTCGCCGCCAGGAGCGCCAGGGAGCCGCGCGGTCCCGCGCCGAGTTGCACACCCTCGTCCCGGCGGGTCGCCGAGACCACGTCGCGCAAGTAGGCGAGCAGCTTTTCCTCGACGCGCACCCGCGCGGCTACGGTGCGGATGGCCCGCAACAGCCCCTGCCCGTCGAGCACCGGGGAGAGCTGCGCGAGCGCGTCCTCGTGGAGCGTCCGGCCCTCGCCGTACGCGCGCAGCATCGACAGCTCGTCCTCGCCGGCGGGGTAGTCGACCTCGATCTTGAGGAGGAAGCGATCCTTCTGCGCTTCCGGAAGCGGGTAGGTGCCCTCGTACTCGACCGGATTCTGGGTGGCGAGCACGAAGAAGACCGGAGAGATCCCGCGGCGCACGCCGTCGATGGTGGCAGCCCGTTCCTGCATGGCCTCGAGCAGCGCCGACTGGGTGCGCGGGGTGGTGCGATTCACCTCGTCGGCGAGCAGGACGTCGGTGAACACCGGCCCCGGCTGGAAGACGAACTCGTGCGTCTTGGGGTCGAAGACGTTGGTGCCGAGCAGGTCGACCGGCATCAGATCGGGCGTGAACTGGATGCGCCGGAACCGGCAGCCGAGGAGCCGCGAGAGCGCCAGCGCGAGCAGCGTCTTGCCGGTGCCGGGAGCTCCTTCGATGAGCCCGTGCCCACCCGCGAGCAGGCAGGTGAGCGCGCGCTCTTTCATCTGCACCTGCCCGAGGATGACGGAGTCGAGCTGCTCGCGAAGCGAGGAAAACGCCCGGTGCACCTCGGCGAGGGGGAGCTCAGCTTCTGCCACGGCGGTGCTCATCGCGGAACCTTTCGCAAGCGGACACGAGGCGTTCGAGCTTCGCGCGGAATTCCCGGTCGGAGACGCGGTCCTGGGGTTGGTCAGGCGCGTATTCGCGCAAGACCGCCTCGGCGCGCTTCTCGCCCACCCCGAGGCGCAGCGCGATCTCGTGCAACAGGCGGGTGCGGTAGAGCTGCAGCGCTTCGGCGGGCGAAAGGGCGCGCAAGTAGAGCGCGGCCATCGAATCCACCAGCTCGACGGATTCCGCTCTCGGGTCGCGCCATGGATCGGCCGGCGGGCCCACCGTGACCGCGTGCCGCCAGAAAGCCGCGCACAGCGCCAGCGCGCCGACGAGCAGCGCCGGGCCCAGCCCCCAGTCTCGCAAGAGAACCAGGACGCCGGCTTCGTCGCGCACGCCGTGGACGTGCTCGTCGAACACGACCGTCCGTCCGCCGCCGGCCAGCGCGAGAAGCAGCGCGAGGTGGTCGGCAGCGCCGAGATTGCGGTTGAAGAGCAGCTCCGGCTCGGCCAGCAGCCAGACGTCACCGGAGCCGAGGAGGCGCCGGACCAGGGAGGGCGCCTCGCCGCGCTCGAACACCGGCTGCGCGTCGAGCAGGGCGGCGGCGGGCAGGACGCGCGGATCTGCGGTCTCCAGCGCGCCGACCCCGGGAAGCAGCGGCGATACCTTGCGCGCGCGGCCCTCGGCGCGATCGCCACGGATCGCGAGGACCAGGCGCCCACCCGCGCGCACGAAGGCATCTTCGGGTGCAGTCAGCGCTCCTTCGGGCGCCTCGTGGCGCGGCCTTGCCGGGGTCTCGGGGGCGCCGCCCTCCGCCGGTGCTGCTTCCATGGACGGCGGTGGGCGATCGCGCGCGCCGGCCGGATCGATGCGCAGGAGCACCGCCCGTGGCGGCAGCGACGCCTGCGCCAGCGGTCGCGCGGACGTGCTCACGCGCGCGCCGCTCGCCTGCAGGTAGGCGCGCGCGAGGGAAGTCCCGTCCGACCCGGTGCCCAGCGAGGAGCCCGGTCCGTAGGCCCAGCGTCGCAAAGCCGGGTCACGCCCGAGCCAGGCCACCGAGATGGCCACGAACAACGTGAACACCGCGAGCGGCGCCCACTTCATGCGCGGCTGCCCAGGGCCCGCAGGATCTCGGCCGTCCCGCCGGCGAAGGCGTCGAGCGCCTCGGAGGTGCTCTCGCCGCGCCCGTACCACTCGAGGTCGAATCTGCGCGTCAGGTCCTCGAAGCGCGGACGCCACCACAACGACGGCGCGAGCGCGTGCGCATACTCCCAATTGGTCCGCCCGCGCCGGTAGTGCAGGACGCCCGCGCCGTAGCAGCGCACGAGCAGTGCGTGGTACCAAGCGCGGATCGCCTCGCGGGCCAGGCCCTGGGCAGCGAGCTCGCGGGCGCGCTGCTCCCACCCCGTTGCAGTCCGCGAGAGTGGGTCGTCGTCGGCGGAGCGATCGCGGCGCGCGGCGGCCGGCGCGGGCGCAGGTAGCGTCCGCCGCGAAGAAAGCAGGGCCAGGGCCAGCACGCCCGCGAGAATGGCGCCGGCGCTCACCAGCACCAGCACGGTCAGCCGGTCACTCGCGGCGGGACTGTGGAGGGCGCGATCGGGGAAGAGCTTCCCTATCCAGTGCCATGCGCGGGAGAGGCAGTCGCCGATCCAGCGCGCCGCCACCCGTAGCCATTCCAACAATTGTGCGAGGAGCGAAGGGGCGGGCGAGGCGAGCGCCTCGATCCTACCGCCCGCCCTGGGGCCGTGCGGCTCCTGAGCGCGCCGCAACTCATCTAGCAACGCGTGGTCCGGCCGGGCCGCGGCAACCGATGTGGTGGAGAGTGATTCGATCAGCTTCCGCAGACGGGCCCGATGCGGCTCGCCGCGTGCAATCGGCGCGAGCGTCCATGCGTCTGGCGCCAGATCGCCGACGTCCGACCGCACCTCTGCGCGAAGAAGCGTCCGCGCTTCGGCCGCGGCGCGTGCTTTCTCCCCGCGCGCGAGGAGCGCGTCGATTCGCTCTAGATGGGCGCGATAACCCGCGAGATCGAGCGGCGCGGCGAGGAGGAGGACGAGCAGGGTGGCCGTCACGCGCGCGACCTGAGCTCGGCGAACCAGCGCCGCAGGTCGTCTCCGCTGCTGCGCGCTCGCAGCAGCTCGACGTGCACGGTGAGCGCGGCCAACCAGAACGGCTCGAGCACCAAGG
>DATFUN010000004.1:0-2883 GCA_035260805.1 Myxococcales bacterium
AGGATATACGGTGTGCCGAGCTCGCCTGGATCGCCGGGCTCGCCAGCCAAGTCTCGTCGATGGACGGCACGTTCACAACGAGCTGGCAGGCGTCCCAAACGAGATAGCGGCGCGTCTCGATGGACCACACCTCATCGGACAGGTGCCGCACGGGCAGCAGAGTCACTGCGGGATCGGCGGGTGCGTGATGCCGTACAGGCGGCTGCTGCGCCGGATCTCGGCGGTCCCAAGACCCTGATTTCCCTCTGATGAGGGGCTGGGGATGGAGGCACCGGCCGGATTCGAACCGGCGAATGCGGGATTTGCAGTCCCGTGCCTTACCAACTTGGCGACGGTGCCGTGCCTGGAGGGTCCCGCAGGTATCGCGGAGACGGACCCGCGTCAAGGTCCGTACTGACGCGAGCG
The DNA here is from genome assembly GCA_035260805.1 of Myxococcales bacterium. Classification (GTDB taxonomy): domain Bacteria; phylum Myxococcota; class Myxococcia; order Myxococcales; family 40CM-4-68-19; genus VBKO01. The sequence goes on from DATFUN010000004.1 coordinate 406, forward strand.
CAGCCGCGCCACCCTGCCCTTCGCGCCGACTGCCCACCCGCCAGGACCCTGCATGGCCACGGCGTTGTAGCCGGAGCCGACGGCGTCCCAGCCTCCACCGAGCTCCAGGGAATCGGTCCCGGAGGTGCCCGTCGCGACCAGGCGGTCGCGGCCCGCATATGAAACCGACGACCGGTAGCCAGGCGGCGCGGGTCCCTTTTCCCAGGTCCGCCCTCCGTCCCTGCTGGTGGCGAACACTCCCGGCGCCTCGGGCGCCAGGTAGTCGCCGCCGACCAGGGCGGCCAGGCCCCGGCTCGTGACCGCCAGGGAGAAGATCCCTCGCGACGGCGCTCCGCTGGGAGCTGGAGCATCTGCCGCGGACCAGCTCCTTCCCCGGTCCGCGGAGTGGAAGACGCGCGCCACGCTGCCGCCGGTCGCGAACCACAGGTCGTCTCCTCGCACGACCAGACAGGAATTGCTGGCGGCGAACGCCCCCTCGCCGGGTTTCGCCTCCGGGCCGGGCAGCTCGTGCCAGCTTTCTCCGCCGTCGCTCGTCTCGATGAGCACGAATCGCCCCGCGACTGGATCGCCGAGCGCGTACCCGCGCGAACGGTCCGCGAAGGCGAGCGCGTCGAAGAAGATCCCGGCCGTGTCGTTGCGGTACACCGCGCGCCAGCTCTTCGCGCCGTCGTCGGTGCGGAACATGCGCGCCGGGCCGCCAGCGTTCAGCAAGATCGCCTGGTGGGCGTCGAAAGCCGCGAGGGAGCGGAAGTCGAGCGCCTCGGCATCCGCCACCGCGCCGGACTGCCAGGTGACGCCCCCGTCCACGGTTCGCAACCAGGTCCCGCCGCTCCCGCTGGCCCAGGCGACGTCGTTGCTGACGGCGATCACCGCCCGGAGGTTGGCATCGACACCCGACGATTGCTCGGTCAGCTCCGGAGGCCGGAGTCCCGCGATACGCGGCCCCAGGCAGGCGGCGAGCCAAGCAAGCGCTGCAACGACCAGCTCGCCACGCACGCGCCGGCGGCGCCACCGCCCGAGCTCGTCTCTCACGGCGGCGACGGGCCTGGCTTTTTCCTCTTGGGCACCACCAAGCCCCGCGATAACCGGCGCAGCACCCGGCGGAGCTGGCGCTTCTTGTACCGGGGGTGCGCGTTGATCCCGCTCTCGTTCGCCCGCGCGGTGTCGGCGTCCACCAGCTGCAGCTCCACCATGCAGAAAGCGATGCGCCCGTCGGCGGCCTCCACCGCGCGCTCGGGAAGGCGGACCGGAAGGTCCACCACGAAGTTGAGCACCTGGTAGTCGTCCCCGCTGAACTCGTTGGCTGGAGGGGCGTTGCCTTCGCGCCGGTCGTGCTCCTCGAGGTGCAGCCCTGCCTGCAGCTCCGGCGCGAGCTTGCGCAGGGTCGGAGTGTCGCGCACCAGGCGGCGGAAGCTGAACAGCGTGTTCTGCGTCTGCCCGGGCACCACGAAGTTGAACGGCACCAGCACGTCGCACAGCCGCACCAGGACCGGCAGCACGTCGTCGCGGTGCGCGGTGACCACGCGGTAGCGTACCCGATCGTAGATCTGCGCCGCGAGCGTCTCCTTCTTGGCCAGCAGCTTGGTGATCAGGCTGTGGCGCGTCTTCACGCTGCCCGCGGCGGCCAGGATGGGCATCCCCGCGCGGCGCAGCTGCCCGATCGCATAGTCGACCCGGCCGGTGACGAGCTGCGCCAGCTCGTCCTCGCTGACGCGGGCGCGGTGGAGCAAGCCGCGCGCCTCGACGTGATGCACGACGTGCATCACCTTGAGGACGATGCAAGCGATGCGGCGCAGCCGCTGGGGCTCGCGTGCGCCCGAGGCGAGCAGGAAGAGGTCCTGCAGCTCGCGCGGCCGCGCCACCTCCTCGGCCACGCGGTAGCGGAAGCTGGTGCGCAGGTAGTCGACCGCCTCGTCGAGGATCCGCTGCAGGCGCGCGCGGTCGAACGGGTCGTCGGGGTCGAACAGGCACAGGCGCAGGTAGTGATCCACCTCCTCCTTGTTCTGGAAGTGGAGCCTGCGCCAGTCGATTACCGAGCCGCCCCGGAGGACGACCCGCATCCGCTCCAGGTCGCCCAGCGACCAGGACGCGGGGACGGGCAGCGGCGGGCGGACGATCACCGCCCGAGACTACCTCAGAGCGCGCAGCGCAGCGACGGAAGGAAGGCGAAGCCGAACCCGGATCTCACAGCGACGGCGTCGACTTCCAGCCCCAGCGCAAACCGCTTCACGAACGGCTGGAAGAGTAGCTGGGCGCCGGCAAACCCGGCCGGGCCCGAGCCGGTCGGAGTGGCGACCGCCCAGCCCGCTCCCGCCCGGCCCCACACCATCAGCTTGCCGTCCGAGTCGAGCTGGAACAGGCGCGCCCGCGCCGCCAGGCCGGCGGCAACCCGCGATTGATCTCCCGGAGAGCGCAGCGGCGCTTGCTCCAGCGCTCCGGACAGCCACGCCTCGGCCGCCAGACGTTCGCTGAGCCCCA
>DATFUN010000005.1:0-3901 GCA_035260805.1 Myxococcales bacterium
AAGATCTCCGGGCTGGAGAAGGAAGGCGTCCGCGTCCGCGCACGCATCCCCTCCGTCGCTCCCTTGAACCCGCACAACGCCGGCTACCTCCGCACCAAGCGCGACCGCACCGGCCACCTCATCGAGCTGTTCGCGGACGAGGAGACGGCCTAAGGCGCTCCGCTCCGCGCAGCGGCGAGTCGAACGGCGCGGCGAAGGCCGGGGAACGGGAGGACCTGCAACGCTTCGGGGATGCGGACCCACCGGTGCGCGTCGTGCTCCGTCGGATCGAGGCGGACCTCGGTGCCCGGAGGGACCCGCAGCGCGAAGGCAGTTTCGTGGGCGAAGCGCGGGGCGCGCGGTCCCGGCGGAAGGCCGGGGATGCGGGCCGGGTCGAGCGCAAAGCTGTGCGCGTAGCGTAGGTCGATCAGGTCGGACAGCGCGGGGGTGAGCCCCGTCTCCTCGTAGACCTCGCGCGCGGCGGTGGCGAGGGGCGATTCGCCCGGCTCGCGGCGGCCGGTCAGCGTCTGCCAGAAACCGCCGCGCTGGGGGATCCGGCGGAGGAGGAGCACCTCGTCGTCCCCGCGCAGGATGGCGACCGAGACGGTCTCCAGCTCGACCGGTACCTCCGACAGCTCGCTCTCCCAGACCGCAGCCGCGCTCGCGGCCGCGCGCTCCTCGACCTGCGCGAAGGACGGCGCGCTGCCGCCGCGCAGCACCTCGAGCGAGGTCACGGCCGCGTCGGAGATCCCGCAGGGCACGATGGCGGCGAAGTCGAGCAGGTCTGTGGATACGTTCAGGGCGAAGCCGTGCGAGGTGATCCAGCGCGAGATGTGCACGCCGATGGCGGCGATTTTCCCGGCCGCGTTCCAGATGCCGACGCGCCCGGCGACGCGCTGCGCGCGCACCCCGAAATCCGCCGCGGTACGGATGAGCACCTCCTCCACGCTGGCGACGTACTTGCGGACGTCTTTGCGATCCGGCTTCAGATCCAGGATGGGGTACCCGACCAGCTGCCCCGGGCCGTGGTAGGTGACGTCGCCGCCTCGGTCGGTCTCGAACAGCTCGAATCCGCGCGCCCGGAGCTGCTCGGGAGTCCACAGCACGTTCTGGGGCTTTGCACCCCTGCCGAGCGTCACCACGCGAGGGTGCTCGAGCAAGAGCAGGGTGTCCGGGACCAGGCCGGCAGCCCGCGCTTCGACCAGCAGCCGCTGGGCGGCCAGACCGTCCTCGTACTCGACCAGCCCCAGGCGACGGACGTGCAGCTCTCGCATACGGCCCTAGTCTAAATCGGGAAAAGCAGAGCGCCGCTCTATCCGGCGGCAGCTAGCGCCCAGCGATTTTCTTGGCGTCAGGACGGGGCACCGGAGGAGCGGCGAGCAGCTCGTCGCGCTGCTCGCGGAGGAACCAGGGCAGGTTCGAGTACACGTCCTCGAACAGGCCCTCCCGCGGCGGGTCGGGCTTCTGCTCTGCCTCGGCGATCGCGGCGTTCACTTCATCGAGCAGGCGGGCGCGCAGCTCCTGGTCCTGGTGGTCGGTCCACAGGCCGCCCTCGCCCAAGCGCGCCCGCAGCCGCTCGATCGGGTCGCGCTTGCGCCACAGCTCGACCTCGCGCTCGTCGCGGTAGCGCGTCGGATCGTCCGACGAGCTGTGGGCTCCGATGCGATAGGTCTCGCATTCGACCAGGGTCGGTCCGCCGCCTCCGCGCGCCCGATCGACCGCTTCCTTCACCGCCCCGTAGACCGCGACCGCGTCGTTGCCGTCCACCTTGACGCCGGGGAAGCCGTAGGCCACGGCTTTCACGGCGATGGTCTCGGACGCCGTCTGCCGGGAGGTCGGGACGCTGATCGCCCAGTGGTTGTTCTGGCAGACGAACACCACGGGGGCCTTGAACACGCCCGCGAAGTTCATCGCCACGTGGAAATCGCCCTCCGAAGTGGCGCCGTCGCCCAGGTAGGCCGCCACTACCGTGCGGTCGCCCTTGATCCGCGCCGCCATCGCCGCGCCGACCGCCTGCGGAAGCTGCGTACCGATGCAGCTCGACCAGCTCACCTGGTTCACGCTGCGCGAAGCCATGTGGCTGGGCATCTGGCGGCCCTTGGTCTGGTCGCCCGAGTTGCCGAACACCTGGCACAGGTATGGGACCAGCGGGAACCCGCGCAAGAGCATCGCGCCGCCCTCGCGCAGGGCGGGGAAGATCCAGTCGGACGGCTCCAGCGCGATGGCCGAGGCGAGCGTGGCCGCCTCCTGGCCGGTGCACGCGCCGTAGAACCCCACCCTGCCTTGGCGCTGCAGGGTCATCATGCGCTCGTCGAGCGTCCGCAGGCGGACCATCTCGCGGTAGAGCCGCACGAGCAGCTCGGGCGCGGGGCGGGCCCGCGGATCGGTCAGGGTCCCGGCAGGCTGCATCATCGGTCGTCCATCAGGAGGAGCTCGGGCGCCTCCAACTCGCGGATCACCTCGTAGAGGAAGGCGGCGCCGACGTGCCCGTCGATGACGCGGTGGTCGAACGAGCACGACAGGTTCATGCGCTCGCCGATCTCGATCCGCTCCGCCCCGCGCTCGTCCGCAACCACCACGGGCATCTTCTTGATCTTGTGCACGCCCAGGATCGCCACCTCGGGATGGTGGATGATCGGCGTCGCCAGCATGCCCCCGTCCTTGCCCAGCGAGGTGACGGTGAATGTCCCGCCCTGCAGCTCGTGGATGGCGAGCCTCTGCTCGCGCGCCGCGTTGGCCAGCCGGTCGATCTCCGCGCCGATCTCCCGGATGCTCGAGGCCTCCACGTTCTTGACCACGAACACGGTCAGCCCCTGGGCGGTCGCCGCGCCGAAGCCGAGGTTCACGTCGTTCTTCACCACCAGCTCCTGCCTGGCCTCGTCCATCACCGCGTTCAGGTGCGGGTACTTGCGGAAGGCCGCCACCAGCGCCTTGGCGATGAACGGCAGGTAGCTCAGTTTCGGCTCGCCCCGCGCCGCCAGGCGCTCGTTGAGCCGCGCCCGCAGCGAGGTGAGCGCGAAGGTGTCCACCTCCTCGACGAAGGTGAAGTGCGCCGCGGTGGACTTGCTCTTCACCATCGACTCGGCGATGCGCTTGCGCAGCCCGCGCAGGGGGATGCGCTCTTCCCCGCCGGAGGGCCGCGGCTGGGGCCGCGCAGGCGCCCTCTGTTGCCTCTGCTCGGGCTGCGGGCTCCTCTGCTGCTCGACGTAGGCGAGCACGTCCGTCTTCATCACCCGGCCCAGCGGCCCGGTCCCCTGCACGCTGCCGAGGTCGACGCCCATGTCGCGCGCCATCTTTCGCGTCACCGGCGTGGCCAGCACCTTCCCCCGCTGCTCGCCGTTGCCCGACTCGCCGGGGGCCGCGGGAGCTTGTCCGTACGAGGGAAAGCCGCTCGACATGGGCTGCGGAGCGTCGACGCCCCCGGCGCGCGCCTGCACCCGAGGCGCCGGCACTTGCTCCACGCGGACCGGGCCCGGAGCAGTGGAGAGCGGCGCCGGGCTGCCCGCGCGCTGCGGCGGGAGCGGCGGTGCGGACTGGGCGGTCGGCGGGGCATGCGGCTGCCCGACGTCGGCGCCGGCGCCGTCCACCTCCAGCACCAGCAGCGTCTGATGCACCTTGGCCGTGTCGCCTTCCTGCCCCAGGGTCTGCAGCACCTTCCCCTTGCGCGGGCTGGGGATGGTCACCGTCGCCTTGTCCGTCATCACCTCGACGAGCGGCTGGTCCTCGGCGATCTGGTCCCCCGGCTTGACCAGCCACTTGACGATCTCGCCCTCCACCACGCCCTCGCCGATGTCTGGCAGCTTGAACTCGAACTGCGCCATGGACGGCCTCCTCAGGGCTGGAATGCCGCCAGCTCGCGCAGCCCTTTCAGGATGCGCGGAGCGAGCGGCAGGTAGTCGTTCTCGAGCGTGTACGGAAACGG
>DATFUN010000006.1:0-2025 GCA_035260805.1 Myxococcales bacterium
CGGCCACTGGCTGCGCGCGCCTCACTCAGCGCCCCCGCCAGACGGGCGCGCGCTTCTCCAGGAAGGCGTGCATCCCCTCCTGGGCGTCCTCGGCGGCGGCGTTCGCGCACATCACCTCGCCGGCGTACGCATAAGCCTCCGCCCGAGGCATCTGCAGCTGGCGGTAGAAGGCCTTCTTGCCGAGCCCGACGACGAAGGGGCTGGAGGCGGCGATCCGGTCCGCCAGGGCGCGCGTGGCCGCGCGCAGCTCGGCGGCGGGGACCACGCGGTTGACGAGGCCCGCGGCGAGCGCCTCGGAGGCAGTGATCGCTTCTCCGGTGAGCAGCATCTCCATCGCCTTCTTCGCGCCGACCGCGCGGGTGAGCGCGACCATCGGCGTGGTGCAGAAGAGCCCGATCTTCACCCCGGGTGTGGCGAAGCGGGCCTCGGCCGCCGCCACCGCCAGATCGCACGAGGCGACCAACTGGCATCCGGCGGCGGTCGCGATCCCCTGCACCTCCGCGATCACCGGTTGGGGGATCGAGTGGATGGTCTCCATGACCTCGGCGCAGGTCGAGAAGAGCTGCTGGAAGAAGGCCGCGTCGCGTCCGACCATCTCGCTCAGGTCGTGACCGGCGCAGAACGCCGGGCCGCTCGCCCGCACCACGGCGACGCGCAGCTCGCGATCGGCGCCGACGGCGCGCAACGCCTCGAGCAGCGCCGTCAGGACTTCCAGTGAGAGCGCATTGCGCCGCTCGGGGCGCTCCAGGGTGACGAACGCGATCGGTCCTTCGCGGTCGAGCGAGATGTCAGGGTAGTGCGCGGCCATGGCGGCCTCCTCAGCGGATCAGCTCCTTCGCCAGATGCGCGCCGAGCGCCTTCAGCCCCTCCTCGAGCAGCGCCCGGCCCTTCCCTCCCTGGATCGCCTCGCGCATCATCTCCGGCGCCTGCCCGAGCTCGACGTTGACGAGCACCAGCACCGCGGAGACGGCCGGCGTCAGCTCCGCCGCGCGCACCCGCCGCTTTCGCGCCTGCATCCCGGCCGACAGCTTGTCGATCAGCTCGTCCTCGGAGGTGCGCGGTCCCTTCGCCTCCGCCAGCGCGGCGGACAGTCCCGCATAGATCTCGTCCAGGACGCGCTGGTTCCCGAACGCGCGGAGCAACCGATCCTCCGCCTCTTCCTCGTCCACCTGCGCCGCCTTCGCGTAGGTCGGCGCCAGCGTGCGCGCCAGATCGGCGCGAGGGATCACGTGCGGGAGCCGGCGGGAGAAGAGCGCCACGCGCGGACGGTAGCACGCCTCTTGGATCTCCGGGGCCTGGGCAGCTTCCGCAGTAGTCGCCGCTCACGCCGCGGCGTGAAATCCGGCTACCCTCTCGTTCGTATCCATCTGCATCTTCGCAGGGCCCCGGGGATCGACCTTGATCGCACCGCTTCTCTCGTTGCTCGTCGCAGCCGCGTCGAATCTGCCCGCGCTTCCGCCGGACGTGCCGGCGAAGGCCACGCGGTACACGGTGCTGATGATGGGCGCCCCCGCGGGCCAGCAGGCGTTGTGGAGATCGCCCGACGGGAAGCTGCGCGCGTTCTTCCAGTACAACGACCGCGGGCGGGGCCCGAAGACCTACAGCGCGCTGGCGCTGCGCGACGGGATGCCCGTCGCCGAGGAGATCGAGGGGAACGATTACATGAAGGACGCCGTCAGCGAGCGATTCTCGCTCGTGGACGGCGTCGCGTCGTGGAAGAGCAAGGCCGAAGAAGGCACGAAAAAGATCGCCGGGCCGGCGTTCTACGTCTCGATGTACGGCGCGCCCGCCGAGGCCGCATTGCTCGCTTCCGCCCTGCTCCAGAACGGAGGGAGGCTGGCGCTCCTCCCTGACGGCGAGGCGCGCATCGAGCGGCTGCTCGAGAAGCGGATCCGCGCTGGCGGGCGGACCAGGCGGGTGACCCAGTACGCGGTCACCGGCCTGGACTTCTCGCCGAGCTACCTCTGGCTGGACGATCGCCGGGAGCTGTTCGCCGTCGGGGGTGTATGGCAGGCCGTGGTCCGC
>DATFUN010000007.1:0-6730 GCA_035260805.1 Myxococcales bacterium
CGGGGTCTGGGGCTTCGACCGCGCATCGTTCGGCGCCTGCGCGAGGCAGACGACCGCCGACGCGCGGTCGCGGGTGGAATCGAAGCGGACGCTGACCGCGCCCGCCGGGGAGTCGTAGCGGAACTTGAGCGCGCCCTGGCCCGGGAAAGAGCCCTTCAGCTCGGGGGGGACCAGCTCGCTGAAGGCACCGATGATCTGCGCGGTGGTGAGCGACTGCCGCAGCACAGGACGGGAGCCGGAGGCCGTCCGCAGCAACGCGCCGGTCCCGGTTTCCATGACCAGCTCGCTGCCGGGTTCCTTGAACAGCAGATCGATGTAGGCGTCCAGGCGCGCCAAGGCGGGGCCTCCGTTGCGAGGTGATCAGCGGAGCGTCACGCGCTGCACGTGGCGCTTGTTCACGAGCGCCACGCGCTCGCCCTCGACCAGCGCCAGGAACGGCGCCGGGTCGTTCAGGTAATCGACCACGCGGCAGTTCTCGACCGGCAGCACGTAGCTGATGAGTCCGGCGATCATCTGACCGCTGGCGAGCACCACCTCGACCTCGTGCTCGAGCGGCAGGTTCAGCTCGTCCACGTCCCACAGCGGCCCTTCGACGCGGGCCACCGCGATCGAGGAGCGGACGAGAAAGGTGATCGTGTCGGTCTTGCAGTCGATGGCGGGCAGGAACTCGCGCGGGCCGTTGAGCAGGTCGACCACGCGTTCCGGGCCGCCGTGGCTGGTGCGCTCGGCGAGGAAGACCGAGAAGCGGCGCGTCTCGCCGTCCGGCCCGGTGACTTCCACCTCGCCCCGATGCTTGGGGATGCGCAGCCGATCCACGGCTCGGCTGATCGGCTGCCCTGCGGCAGACTTGAGCGCCGGCGATCGCTTCTCGCCCGCGGCGGCGCCGCGCTCTCCGACCCTGTTCCGGCGCTGCGACTTCTCACAGCGTGGGCGCAGTGCGCACCCTTATGCAATGTGCGTGAAAGTAGCTGCCCTTCTCCTCCTCGCCGCCGCGCTGCCGGCGGGCGCAATGGAGACGCGCTGGATCGAAGGCACCATCCGCGGCTTTCCCGTCGTGCGCGACGCCGAGGGCCGCCAGATCGGGGAAGGGACGCTCACCCAGTACGTCGAGGACGGGAAGCTGCACGCGCAGGGGATCTTCGACCTGCGCGACGGGCGCCGCTTGCGCGAGGAAGCGATCCTCGAGCAGCGCCCCCAGCTCCGCCAGCTCTCCTGGAGCTGGGAGGAGACCCGGGGCGGCGAAGTCCTGCGCCGGTTCGCGGTCGATCTGACCACCGGCCACGCGACCGCGCGCAAGCGCACCACGGACGGCGCCGACACGTGGGACGACCACCTCGACGACACGCGCGAGGCCTTCGCCGGCGTCGGGTTCATGTACGCGGTGAAGAACCTCACGGCGCGGCTCGACAAAGGCGAGAAGATCGAGCTGACCGCGGTGGTCTTCACGGCGAAGCCCCGCACGGTGACCGTCAGCGTCTCGCGCGACCAGACCGGCGAGCTCACCATGGGCAGCCGCCGGCTCCCCGCCACCCGCTACGTCATCCATCCCGAAGTCCCTTGGATCGCGCGCTTGTTCGTCAAGGCGCCCGACCAGCACCTCTGGTATTACCGGCCGGACCCGCCCGCGTTCTTGCGCGCGGACATCCCTGTGGCGGAACCCGGGGACCCGATCATCCGCATCGAGCTGCTCCCCGGAGCGGAATCGCGCGCGGCCGGCCGCGCGCCGAAACGGTGAAGAGCTGGGCAAGGACCGCGTTCATCGAACGGAGCCCGCGGCCTGCGCAGCGCTCGCGGGTAGCTGCTCGAGCAGCTCGGAGAGGTCGAGCGCGTCCTCCACGGCATGGCCATGCGTGTCGTTGTTGAAGTAGACGTACGCGTCGCGTCCGTAGCCCTTCAGATCGCGGGCCCACTTCCGCAAGGCCGTCCGGCCATAGCGGCCTCGATACTTGCCCGTTGCTCCGTGGAAGCGGACGTATCGCCACCCCCCGGTGTGCGCCGGCGGGGGCCGATCGACCAGGTCGTGCTCGCAGAACGCGGCGGCGTGCCGATCGAGCACCTCGCAGACTTCGTCGGTGTACCAGGCCGCGCTGCGGAACTCGACGGCGTGGCGCAGCTCTTGCGGAACGCTCGCGAGGAAATCGTCGAGCCGGGGCAGGTCGGGGCGGTTCATCTGCGGAGGGAGCTGCCAGAGGATGGGCCCGAGCTTGGGGCCGAGTCGCAGCACCAGCTCGAAGTAGCGCCGGAGCCCGGGACCAGGTTCCTTCAGCCGCTTCATGTGCGTGATGTACCGGCTGCCCTTGCAGGCGAAGAGGAACCCGCGCGGCGTGCGCTCCCGCCAGCCGTCGACCATGGAAGCGCTCGGTAGCCTGTAGAAGGTGGCGTTCAATTCCACGGTGTCGAACACCTGCGCATAGCGCTCCAGCCACCGCGACGGCGGCACTCCCTCGTAGAGCAGGTTCCGCCAGTGCTTGTAGACATACCCACTGGTCCCGACCCTGATCCGCCCCATACGCCAGATCTAGCCACGAACGTGACCAAGAGATCACCGCGGAGACGCGGAGAGCGCGGAGAAAGCTGTTCCAGGAAACCTCCGCGACCTCCGCGCCTCCGCGGTGATCCTTTAGTGCCTGATGCCGAGGTGCTTGGCGAAGGTCGAGGCGTCGATGTTGGCGCCGCAGACGATCACGGCGACTCGCTTGCCGTCCAGGGTCGAGCGCAGCGGGCCGCAGAGAGCGGCGGTGGCGGCGGCGCCGGCGGGCTCGACGGCCAGCTTCGCCGAGCGGAAGAGGAGCGCCATCGCCGAGCGGAGCGCGTCGTCGTCGACCTTGACCAGGCGGTCGACGTAGCGGCGGCAGAGGGCGAAGCTGTAGGGCGCGGCGTGCGGCGCTCCCAGGCTGTCGGCGATGGTCCGGACCGCGTCGATCGACTCGGGCTTGCCGCTCGCGAAGCTGCGGTGCATCGAGTCGGCCCCGGCGGGCTCGACGCCGTACACCTCGCACCGGGGCAAGAGCTGCTTCACCGCCGCGGCGACTCCGGCGCACAGCCCGCCTCCCCCGATGGGAACGATGATCGCGTCCAGGTCCCGCGCCTGCTCGCAGATCTCCAGGCCCATGGTGGCCGTGCCGAGCGCGGTGAGCGGCCCCTCGAACGGGTGGATGAACGCACGCCCCTCCTGCGCCTCGATCTCCCGGACCCGGGCGAACGCGCGGTGCACGTCGTCGACCAGCTCGACCTCGGCTCCGTACTCGCGGCAGCCCTCGACGCGGGCGGGGCTGGCCGTGCGCGGCATGACCACCTTGGCGGTGGTGCCGAGAGCTCGCGCCGCGTAGCCCACCGCCATCGCGTGATTGCCTGCGCTCACGGCGGTGACGCCGCGCCGCAGCGCATCGGGTGCGAGGTCCATCATCGCGCAGAGCGCGCCGCGCGGCTTGAAGCTGCCCGCGTGCTGGAACAGCTCCAGCTTGAGCAGCACCTGTGTGGCGCGTCCCGCCGCCCGCTCGACGGCGTCTCCGCGCCACCGCCACAGCGGCGTCTCGGCGATCAACCCCCGGAGCGTCTCGCGGGCGGCGCGGATCTGGTCGAGCGTCGGCGCCTGCGCCTCCATGGCCGCATCCTACGACGTGCATACGTTTGCCGTCATGGGACGCGCCCTCGAGGTGCCGACCGCGGCGCCGCTCATTCCTCCCCGGCCGACCCTTCCATTGCTCCGCACCCTGGCCGCGACCTGTCATGCGTGCGACCTCTACAGGCGTGCGACGCAGACGGTGTTCGGCGAGGGGAGCAAGGCGGCGCGCGCCATGATGGTCGGCGAGCAGCCCGGCGACGTCGAGGACCGCACCGGGCGGCCTTTCGTCGGTCCCGCCGGCAAGATGCTCGACCGCGCGCTGGCCGAGGCCGGCATCGATCGCGACCTCGTCTACGTGACGAACGTGGTGAAGCACTTCAAATGGAAGCCGCGCGGCAAGCGCCGGATCCACGAGAAGCCCAATGCCCGCGAGATCGCGGCCTGCCGGCCCTGGCTCGACGCCGAGCTGGCGGTGGTCAAGCCGCGCGTCCTGGTCTGCCTGGGTGCCACCGCGGCGCAGGCGCTCTTGGGGAAGACGTTCAAGGTCACCCGGCACCGCGGCGAGCTGCTCCGCTCGGAGCTCGCGCCGTACGTGATGGCGACGGTCCACCCCAGCTCGCTCTTGCGCGCTCCGGACGAGGAGACGCGACGCCGCGAGACGCACCGCTTCGTCCAGGATCTCGCCCGGATCGCCCCTCTGCTCTAGCGCCTCATTCCTTCACTTCCGCGGCCGCCTTCCGCACCGCGGTCTCCGGGCGGTGGCCGCGGCGGCGCAGCTCGCGGAACTCCTCCTCGAACCGCTTCAGCTCTGCTTCGCTGGCGTGCTCCAGGCCGGCGAACGCGTTCCTCGCCGAACGCTGCGCGCGGATCAGCTCGTCCAGCTTGAGCTGCAATGCCTTGCCGTCCCGGTTCTGCGTGGCCTGGATGAGGAACACCATCAGGAAGGTGACGATGGTGGTGCCGGTGTTGATGACCAGCTGCCAGGAATCGGAGAAGTGGAACAGCGGCCCGGTCAGCGCCCAGGCCAGGACCACCGCCAGGGCGGCGATGAACGCCCAATAGCTCCCGACCGCGTCGGAGACGCGGCAGGCAAACCGCCTGAACCACCCGTCCGGATGCTCCGTCACCCCTCGAACATGCGCCTTCCAGGCTCGGGAGGGTAGCGTGTACCTTCCCCCCGGCCGTCAATGCGCCCGGGCGCCCGCCTCGCGGCGCAGCAGGCGCCCGCGGTCGTCCACGTCGAAACCCAGGTAGCCGAGGACGTCGACGTGGTGCTGCCGCAGCCCGAGGAGGTGCAGCCCGGGCTGCGCCGACTGCGCCACGACGCCGAGGGCGTGGACGCGCAGGTCCTCGACCTGGCCGAAGTCGAGGATCACGTCCCTGCCGAGTTGATGGAGCGCGCTGCGCAGCTCCAGCGCCTGGGGAAGATCGAACGCGCCGCGCAGGCGGATGAGGGTCGCGTTCCCGAACTGTTCCCGGACCATCTGCAGGCGTCGCATCCGCCGAACTTGACGACGCTCTCTCGAGCTGACAAGCCGCGGCTGCGCGGTGACGGCGGCGTCACGGCTGGGCGCGGGCCGCCTTCCACACCGACTGCAGCAAGTCTTCCGGGAGCACCGGCTTGAGCAGCACTTCCGCCGCGCCCAGCTCGCGCGCCACGCGCAGCCGCGACCCCACCGCCGAGACGGCGATCACGGGCGCCCGCGGGGCCGGGCGCGCGGCATGGCGGCGGATCAGCTCCAGGCCGTCGAGGACCGGCATGATGAGGTCGGTGACGACGACCTGCGGGTGCAGCTTGTCGATGAGCTCGAGCGCCTCGAGACCGTCGTGCGCGACCGCCACTCGTAGCCCTTCCTGCTGCAGCAGGGCCTGCGTGACGTCGGCGAGGTCGACGTCGTCCTCGACCAGCAGCACCAGGAGTCTCTCTTCGGTTCGCGTCTGCATGATCGCCGCCGCGCAACATCCATCCCTCAGGGGCGGAGCGAAATTCCCGGACGCAGACCGGTCTGGTTTCCGACCAGCGATCGCCCCGCTCGTCCGCTCCCGGTATTCGACGCGGTGCGTTGTCGCACCCGGGAAGCAGTGTCCAGCGAGCCGTGTCGCATATGTACGCACTGGGCGTGAAAGGTGGCCGGAGTGTTCGCCAGCCAACTATGGCACCCCGTCCGCCCGGTACGCGGCCAAGTGACCACTTGCGCGAACGGCCAGGGGTCGGTTTAAAACCTGACTCTCGATATGGCCACCGAGTTACAGCTAGGGCGACATCAAGCGAGCGGTCTCGTCGACGTGCTCGACCGCGTCCTCGACAAGGGCCTCGTCATCGCGGGCGACATCAAGGTGTCGCTCGCCGAGGTCGAGCTCCTCACCATTCGCATCCGCCTGATCGTCTGCTCGATCGACAAGGCGCAGGAGATCGGGCTCGACTGGTGGAAGTACGACCACCACCTCGCGCCGGGTCGCAACCGGGGGCAGGCGGAGAACGACGCTTTGCGCGAACAGGTCCGCTTGCTGGAGCGGAAGCTCGAGAACCTCACCCGCACCAGTTCGGCCCGGCGCAGCGCGCCGCGCCGCTGATCGGAGAAGCGACCATGCCCGTCGAGAGAGCATCCGGTGGATCCAGCCTGATCGACGTCCTCGATCGCGTGCTGGACAAAGGGATCGTGATCGACGCGTGGGTGCGCGTCTCGCTGGTCGGTATCGACCTCATCACGGTCGAGGCACGCGTGGTGGTGGCCTCCATCGACACCTACCTCAAGTACTCGGAGGCGGTGGCGCAGACCACCACCGTCAGCTCGAGAGCGGTAGAGGCGCGGGCGCATGAGGCCGTCCTCGCCGAGAACGCGTCGCTCAAGGCCCAGCTGGCGGCGGTGGGGACTCGGGCGAAGCGGCGGCGTGCGGAGTAGCCGGAACTTGGCGCGCCCCGCCCCGACCTCCACGCCCCAGCGGCCGTCGGAGTCGAACGCCTTCGCGCGCCTCGCGCTCGCGGAGCTTCTCCTCGCCAGCGACGACGCCGGAGAATGCGCCCAGCGGGCGGTGGACTGGCTCGCCCGGAACGCGGGCGCCAAGTCGGCCCTCTGCGCGCTGATCGACCCCGAAACCGACGAGTTGCGCGCGCTGGCGGGGTACGGCGTCACCGCCGCGCAGATGAAGCGGCTCTCCGTTCAC
>DATFUN010000008.1:0-5189 GCA_035260805.1 Myxococcales bacterium
GAGCGATTGGCGCGTCTCGCTCGGCAGCGTCTTGCCGTGGGTGCGGAAGCCTTCGCCGGAGTAGAACTCGAGGAGGTTGAGCCCTTTCATCACCTCGCCGCGCGATTCTCCCAGCGTCTTGCCTTCCTCGCGGCACAGCGCCTCCGCGAGTAGATCGACGTTCGCCCGGAGGATTTGGTGTGCGCGGCCCAGGATCCGCCCGCGTTCGGGCCCCGGCGTCCGGGACCAGTCCGGAAACGCCTTCGCCGCCGCGTCCACCGCGGCCTTCGCGTCCTCGGCTCCGCTCTTCGGCCACAGCCCGATCACCTCGCGCGTATCCGCGGGGTTCAGGCACGGCTCGTGCTGGCCGGTGGACGGAGCACGCCATTCGCCGCCGATCAGGTTCCTCCGCCGCTCGTCCGATCGTGGGATCTGCATCGCGCCGCTCCTTGGTGGAGGTGTGCAGCCTACCTCCGCGCACGCGGCCAACCAACCGGAATTCCAGCCGATGGGAAGCCCAAGAAATTACTGGCTGCAGGCATTTCCGCCCGGTACGGTGCGTTGCGGAGGTGGCATGCGGGTGCTAGCGTCCGCGCCCCTTCCAGGAAAGGTCTGAACGCACGTGTTCAATGGGATCTACAAGTTCTTCTCCCGCGACCTGGCCATCGATCTCGGAACGGCGAACACGCTCATCTACATCCGCGGCATGGGCATCGTTTCCAACGAGCCCTCCGTCGTGGCCGTGCAGCAGGAGCACCGCGGAGGCAAGAAGGTGCTCGCGGTGGGCAAGGAAGCGAAGGAGATGCTCGGCCGGACGCCCGGCAACATCGTCGCCATCCGCCCGATGAAGGACGGCGTGATCGCCGACTTCGAGATCACCGCCGCGATGCTGCGCTACTTCATCCGCGCGGCGCACAACCGCTCGACGCTGGTCAAGCCGCGCATCATCATCGGCATCCCCAGCGGCATCACCGAAGTGGAGCGGCGCGCCGTGCGCGAGGCCGCGGAATCGGCCGGCGCGCGCGAGGTCTACCTCATCGAGCAGCCGATGGCGGCGGCGATCGGCGCCGGCCTCCCCATCACCGAGCCGTCGGGCAACATGATCGTGGACATCGGCGGCGGCACCAGCGACGTGGCGGTGATCTCGCTCGCCGGCATCGTCTTCGCGAAGAGCGTCCGCGTCGGCGGCGACAAGATGGACGAGGCGATCATCCAGCACATCAAGCGCAAGTACAACCTGCTCATCGGCGAACGCACCGCCGAGCTGATCAAGATGGGCATCGGGAACGCCTACCCGACCGACGAAGTGCTGACGATGGACATCAAGGGACGCGACCTCGTCGCCGGCGTCCCGCGCACGCTCACCGTCTCCAGCGACGAGATCCGGGACGCTTTGGCGGAGCCGGTCAACGCCATCGTCGAGGCGGTGAAGGTGACGCTCGAGCGCACTCCGCCGGAGCTGGCCGGCGACATCGCCGACCGCGGCATCGTGCTCGCCGGAGGAGGCGCGCTGCTCAAGAACCTCGATGCGCTCCTGCGCGAGGAGACCGGGCTGCCCGTCTTCCTCGCCGAGGACCCGCTCAGCTCCGTCGTCATCGGCGCCGGCAAGGCCCTGGAGGAGCTCGACATCCTCCGCCAGGTTTGCTCCCCGGCGTAAGCTCCCAGTCGAGCTCCTCCAGCAGGGGGATCGGGGGAGCGCAGCTCCCCCGTGAGATCGGCGAGCTGGACATCCGGAGCCAGGTGTGCTCGCCCGCCTGAGTCTTTGCGCCGGGCAGCGCGCGGCTTAGACTCGTGCCGTGCTGCCGCAGCTCGCGAAGGAAAAGCTCGGGAAGCTGTACCTGGACGAGATCGGGCGCGCGCGGCGGCGCGTCGACGATCTCCGCTCGCGCTACCCGAGCGCCCAGCCGCCGGAGGTCGCGCAGCGGCTGATCGACGCGAAGAAGACCTGGGCGTCCACGGGGGGCGCGTTGAGCGGCCTGTTCGGGCTGGTCTCGGTGCCCGCCGACCTCGCCTTCGTCACCGCGCTGCAGCTCTCGCTGATCATGGAGATCGCGCTGGTGTTCAAGGCGAACCTCAAGTCCGATCGCGCGCGCACCGAGGTGTTCGAGGTGCTCGGCTACTCGAACGGCGCGGACACGGTCAAGCTGGCCAGCCGCGCCGGACCCAAGCTGTTCGCGCGCGTCGCCGAGAGGGTGCTCACCAAGCGCGGCCTGGCCTCGCTGGGCCGCGTGCTGCCCGTGATCGCCGCCCCGGTCAGCGCCTGGTTGAACAACAAGGACATCCAGCGCGCCGGCGAAGCCGCCGTCCGCTACTATGGCACCCTCCGCCAGCTCCCCCGCCGCCCCGCTCCCGCCTGAAGAATCTTCGTCTCTTTTTTTAGAGATTGGCGGCGAGGAAGGTGCGGGTCTTGTCCCAGGCATCGGCGGCGGCGGCCCCGTTGTACCTGCCGCCGGACGGATTGGCGAAGGCGTGGTTCGCGTCGTACGCATGGAATTCGTGCTTCACCCCTGCCTGCGTGAGCGCCGCGTCGAACGCCTTCACCTTGTCGGGCGTGATCCAGCCGTCCTGGCTGGCCCAGATGCCGAGCACCGGACCCCGCAGCTTCTTGAGGCGGGCCACATCCGTGATCGGCAACCCGTAGTAGATCACCGTGGCGTCCACGTCCTTCGGGTCGTTCAGCGAGGCCTTGAGGGACTCGCCGCCCCCCATGCACCAGCCCATGGTGGCGACCTTCGCGCCGCCGGCGTTCGCCTTGAGCCACTCGAGCCCGGCCTCCTCCACCGCGTCGCCCCACTTCTCGTCCTTCTGCGCCATCAGCGCGGCGGCCTCCTTCGGGTCGGACGCCACCTTGCCTTTGTAGAGATCGACCGCGAGCGCGAGATAGCCCTCGTCGGCGAGCCGGTCGGCCATCGACTTCACCCAGTCGTTGAGCCCCCAGTACTCGTGCAGCAAGAGCACCGCGCCCCGCGGCTTGGCCTTGGGCTTCGCCAGGTAGGCATTGGCCTCGCCGCCGCCGGCCTTGAGGGAAAGGCTCGCTCCCTTGGGCTTGGGAGCGCTCGGGTCCATCGGGTGCGCCTGGTGTGCGGGCACCTTCGCGTCCTTGTCGGAACCTGCGTCATGGACGTGCTCCTGCGCGAGCGCCGGCAAGGCGAGCGCCAGGACGAGCAGCGGAATGCGCATGGGACACCTCGTTCAGGCGTACGGCGTGGGATCGGGCACGCCCGCTTCCCTGAAGCCCTGCCGCCTGAGCCGGCACGAATCGCAGCGACCGCAGGCGCGCCCTTCGGGGTCGGGGTCATAGCACGAATGGGTCAACCCGTACGGGACTCCCAGCGCGGCGCCGCGCCGGATGATCTCCGCCTTGGAAAGCTGCAAGAGCGGCGCGCGCACCGTGTACCGCGCGCGCCCTTCCACTGCCGCCGCGGTGGCCAGGTTGGCGAGCGCCTCGAAGGCGCGCACGAAGGCGGGCCGGCAGTCCGGGTAGCCCGAGTAGTCGATCGCGTTCACGCCGATGTACAGGTCCTGCGCGCCGAGAACTTCCGCGTAGCCGAGCGCGAGCGCGAGCAGCACGGTGTTGCGCGCCGGCACGTAGGTGACGGGGATCCCCTGCCCGGAAGGAGAATCCTTCGGCACCGCCAGCTCGCCCGTGAGCGCGGAGCCGCCGATGGCGCGCAGGTCCAGATCGACCACCTTGAGCGGAACTCCCAGGGCGGCGGCCACGCGCTCGGCGGCGCGCAACTCGTAAGCGTGCCGCTGGCCGTAGCGCACCGCCAGGGCGTGCGGCGCGAACCCGTCCTCCCGCGCGATGGACAAGCAGGTCGAGGAATCCAGGCCGCCCGAGAAGAGGACGACCGCGGGCTTCATCGATTGAGCGTCCCGGTGAGCGTGTAGCGCTCGGCGCAGTTCCGCCCCGGGCCCAGGTTGCAGAGGCAATCTCCCGCATCGGTGCTGATCGTCTGCACGACCGACCCGTCGATCGCCGTCGGCAGCGGAATCAGGCCGCCGTCGGGTCCGAGCGCGAAGCCGCCATCCCCCGCTCCCAGGAGCGTGCCGCTGATCGTCTCGTTCACGTCGGCGATGCAGCCGCAGAGCGTCTGCGCGTTCAGCAGCGGCGGCGAGACGAAGGTGAACCCGCCGTCCGGATCGAACGGGCTCTGGCGGACCACGCTGCTGTTGGCGACCACCAGGAAGAGGGCAGGCCCGGCGTCCGAGGTGCCGGCGCACAGGATCGATTGCACCGGGGGCTGGGTGGCAGGGACCAGGGAGCCGTCCGCTGGGCCGGGCCCTCCGTCCGCTTGCCTCACCTGGACGCACTCGTCGGGCGTGTGCTGCAGAGTGAGCGCCAGGTTGAAGTTACCCGAGGGCAAGCTGTTCGCCGGACAGCGCTGCGAGAGCCCGTCCGAGCAGCCGGCGGCAGCCAGGGCAAGAACCGCGAGGGAGAGGATTCTGCGCATGGTCAATTGGGCAGCCTACCCTGCCCGGGCTGCATCTGCGCGAGCGCAGAGGCGACGTGCTGCGCCACCCGGCGCAGGCGCTCTTCGGGCGAAGAGGTCTCGAGCAGCTGCTGCCGGTCCTGCGGCGACTCGACCACCATCGCCCCGATGGCGTCCGCCAGCTCGCCGGGCACCGCCTTGCTCCCGGCCATCTGCGCCAGCGCGGTAGCGGCGGCGCCGGGACGGCGGGCGCAAAGCGCGAGCACCAGCTGCCGCAATTGCTCCGCCGGGCGCGTCAGGTCGGCCGCGTCCGGGCCGGATGCGGCGAGCGGCTCCGCCCGCACCAACCGGTAGGGCTCCTGGGCGGGCAGCTCCTCCACGATGCGCGCCCGCACCACTCCCCGGAGGACGATGTTCGAGCGCCCGTCCGGGAGCGGCTCGACCCGCGCCAGGATGCCGGCGCCGATCACCGGCAGCACCCGCGGCGGCTGCCTCCGCTCGCGCAGCGCCTCCGGCGGGACGTTGGCCAGCGCCAGGACGCCCGATCCGGCCTGGCAATCGCGGACCATCTGGCGGTAGCGCGGCTCGAAGACATGCAGCGGGATCAGCGCGTACGGCAGCAGCACCGCGCCGGGCAGCGGAAAGATGGGCAACCGGCTCAGCTGGCGTTCGACTCGCTGCGCGTCGTCGATCATCGGCTCATCGCGTCCGGGCATTCCTGGGACGTGGCGCCACAGCCGCCCGGCACCAGCGTTCTAGCCGCCCCGGCGGCCGGCC
>DATFUN010000009.1:0-2209 GCA_035260805.1 Myxococcales bacterium
CTTCTGGATGGCGTTGATCACCTCGCTGTCGCCCGCCAGCATGGGCTTGATGCGCTTGCCGGTGTGGAAGGCGAGCTGGTCCACCGCGGAGAGGTCGGTGGGGTCGCTCATCGCGATGGTGATCACTTCGCTGCGCCCGGACCCGGTCACCTCGTATGCGAACACGTGCAGCCGCTCGGCGACCGACCTGGACACCGTCTTCACCGCGAGTGGATCGATCTTCACTTCCGACAGCCGCACCGCGGGCATGCCGAGGTGCTGGCTGAGCGCGGAGACCATCTGGTCCTCGCGGCAGAACCCCTTCTGCACCAGGATCACGCCTAGCTTGCCGCCCCACTGCTTCTGGTGCCCCAGGGCGCTCTGCAGTTGGTGCTCGTCGATGACCTTCAGCTCGGTGAGGAGCTGCCCGAGTCGCTTGCGCGGCGCCATCCCGATCTCCGTTTCAGCGCTTCACGCGCGAGAGGTACTCCTCGCGCGAGAAGACGCCCTTCTCGATGAGCAGCTCGACCATCGCCTTGAGCGCCGCCACCGAGCGCCGCTGCGTCTCTTCCACTCCGCGCAGCACTTCCAGCGCGCTCGTGCGCGCGGCCTTTCGGTCCTGCGCGGCAGGGGAGGGCCCAGGCTGCTTGGAATCGACCGTCACCACCGAGTCGCCGCTGTTGTTGACGATCCTCATCGAGGACTCGTCGCCGGCCAGATCCTCGCCGCGGTACCAGCGCGCGATCGCGCCGCGGATGGCGGAAGCGCCCGCGAGCTGCGCCTCGATGCGGCAGCCAGTGAGCGAGCGCAGGTGATCGGTGACCATCACGTTGCCCGGATCGCTCATGGCGACCACCAGCGTGCGGCCCTCGTCCTTCACCTCGAGCGGCACCAGGTTGAACTCCTCCGCCGTCTCGGCGGACACCTGCGCGATGGCTGCCTTGTCCGCATCCCCGGAGAGGTCGGCGCGGGCGATGCCGGTCTGCTTCGAGAGCGCGCGGACCAGGACCTCCTCGGTGATGAACTCCATGCGGACCAGGATGTCGCCGAGCTTGCCGCCCCACTGCGATTGCTCCGCCAGGGCCGCCTTGAGCTGGAGATCGGTGATCACGCCTGCCTTGACGAGCAGGTCGCCGATCCGGATCCGCATCCGGCCATCCTAGGGCACGCCCAGAGGGCACGGCAACTTAGCGCCAGACGTTGCCGGCAACGCGATCCGTCGTGGTCGGCCTGGAAAAAAGCAGGGTCACCCCTCGGGAGCGACGGCGACGGTCACTCCACTTCGACCACCTTCACCCCCTGCGGCGGATTGAGCTGGAAGGCGGCCGGCGAGGTGGGTTTGCCCCACACACGCTCCTTGAGCTGCAGCTCGACCTGGATCTTCTCCGCGGGCGCGGTCAGGCGGAGGCGCCGCGGCATCTGCTGGCCGCTGGCGTCGTCGAAGTCGTCCAGCCCGACCTCCCACCACAGCTGCCCGCCCCGGAACCGCTTCACGTGCTCGATGCGCAGATCGGCCCCCACCGAGACCTCCTGCTTGATCCCGCCGCTCTCCAGGGTCAGCACCGATCCGCTGCCGGCGCGGTGCGCATCCAGCGGGCGGGCGCCGGGCAGCGGCGGCATCGCGCCAAGCACCAGCGCCACCAGCTCTTCGTCGCGCAGCGGCTGCGGGATCAGCCGCGAGAGGTTCCCGGGCGTGGAGGGCCCCCGATAGAAGACGTTGCTGCGCAGATCGAGCAGCGCGAACCGGCCGCCGTCCGCCACCAGCACGGCGGCCGGGTTGCCGAGCGGATCCAGCGCCGCGATGCGGAGCGAGGCGGGCCGCCGCACCGCGAGCTGGATCTGGTACCGCCCCCCGTTCTGCGGAGCGTCCACCGCCGCCTTGCCGGAGGCGGAGAGCGTCTGCGGATCGCTGTGCGCCTTCTCGATCTGCTGCAGCAGCGCCAAGGGATCGAGCGGCGGACCCGCCGGCTCCGGAGCGTGGCCGCACGCCACCGCGAGGGCGAGGACGACGGTCGAGTAGCGGTTCACTCGCCGAACGGCGGGGCACCCCCGCCGCCTCCGGACTGCGGCTCGACCGCCGTGCGCGCGCGGTCGAGCTCCGACTTGAGCCCCGTCAGCGCTTCGTTGGTGTTGCGCAGCCGCTCGCTCAAGACCTGCACGAAGCTCCACAAGAGCTTCACCGCGAGCACCGAGTCCCGGCGCATCAGCTTGAGCAGGCTGTCCCGGTCGA
>DATFUN010000010.1:0-6550 GCA_035260805.1 Myxococcales bacterium
GCGGAAGGAAAAGGGGAGCGCGGGAGAATGCTTTTTCAAAAGAACGAATCCTCCCGCGCTGCTTTTCCCCTCCCGCGCTCCCTGAAACGTTTTTCGACCAAAAGCGCGGGCGTTTGGCCTGGATTTGCGGCACGACAGAGGGTACGGAGAATGAAGGAGGGACGATGGATTTCGAGCCGACCGAGAGCCAGCGCAAGCTGGTGGAAATGGTGAGGGACTTCTGCGTGCGGGAGGTGAAGCCGCACGCGGCGGAGTGGGACCGCGACGAGCGGTTCCCGCGGCAAGTGGTCGCCCACCTCGCCGAGCTGGGTCTCCTGGGCATGGCGGTGCCCGAGGAGCTCGGCGGATCCCAGCTCGACACGGTGAGCATCGCGATGGTGGTGGAGGAGATCGCGCGGTGGGACGGGTCGCTCGCGCTCACCGTCGCCTCGCACAACGGCCTGGGCACCTCGCACATCCTGCGATTCGGCTCCGACGAGCTGCGCCGGCGGTTCATCCCCGACATCGCCTCGGGCAAGAAGCTCGCCGCCTGGGGCTTGACCGAGCCCGGCAGCGGCTCCGACGCGGCGGGCCTGCGTACCACCGCGGTCCGCAAGGGCTCGAATTGGGTGCTGAACGGGGCGAAGATGTTCATCACCCAGGGCTCGGTGGGCGACGTGTTCGTGGTGCTCGCCCTGACCAGCCCCGAAAAGCGGCAGAAGGGCATCACCGCCTTCGCCCTCGAGCGCGGCATGAAGGGCTTCTCGCAGCGCACGCTGCACGGCAAGCTGGGCATGCGCTCGAGCGACACCGCCGAGCTGATCCTCGAGGACGTCCTGGTCCCTGACCGGAACCGCGTCGGCGAGGTGGACCATGGATTCGTCGACACGCTGCAGATCCTCGACAAGGGCCGCATCACCATCGGCGCGCTCAGCGTCGGCCTGGGGCGCGGCGCGCTCGAGGAATCGATCGCCTATTCCCAGGAGCGCAAGGCGTTCGGCAAGCCCATCGCCGACTTCCAGGCGCTGCGCTGGATGATGGCCGACATGGCCACCGAGCTGGACGCCGCGCGCCTGCTGGTGCTGCGCGCGGCGGCGTTGTGCGACGCGGGCAGGCCGTACACCACCGAGGCTTCGATGGCCAAGCTCTTCGCCAGCGAGGCCGCCTGCCGCGCCGCCGCCCACGGCGTGCAGATCCACGGCGGGTACGGCTTCACCCGGGAGTTCCTGGTGGAGCGCATCTACCGCGACGTGAAGCTGTGCACCATCGGCGAGGGCACGAGCGAGGTGCAGAGGCTCGTCATCGCGCGCGACCTGCTGAAGAACTGATGGGAACGCTGGCCGATCGCGTCCTGCAGGGCGACGTCCGGGCGGCCGCCCGGCTGATGCGCCTGATCGACGACGCGCAGCCGGCGGCGGAGGGTGAGCTGCGCGCGCTCTTCCCCTCGACGGGGCGGGCGCAGCTGATCGGCATCACCGGCAACCCCGGCGCGGGCAAGAGCACGCTGGTCGATCGGCTCATCGCGCACCTGCGCTCGATGGGCAAGACGGTCGGGGTAGTGGCGGTCGACCCCACCAGCCCCTTCACCGGCGGAGCGATCCTCGGCGACCGCATCCGCATGCAGGACCACGCGCTCGACCCGGGCGTGTTCATCCGTTCGCTCGCCACGCGCGGACAGCTGGGCGGCTTGTCGCGCGCCACCGGCGACTGCGTGCGCGTCCTCGACGCGATGGGCAAGGACGTGGTCATCGTGGAGACGGTGGGCGTCGGTCAGGACGAGGTGGAAGTCTGCCGCCTGGCCCACACCACGGTGGTGGTGGTGGTGCCCGGGCTCGGCGACGACATCCAGGCGATCAAGGCTGGCATCCTGGAAGTGGCGGACCTCTTCTGCGTCAACAAGGCCGACCGCGAGGGGGCCGACCGCACCGTCCGGGACTTACGCCAGATGCTCGAGCTGTCGGCCACCGACCGCGAGGTGGCGATCGTGAAGTGCGTCGCCTCGCAAGGGGAGGGGACCGGCGAGCTGTGGGACGCCATCGAGGCGCACTATCGATTCCTGAAGGGTGGTCCTGGACTGCTGCAGCGCGAGACGCAGCGCGCCCGGTTCGAGCTGATCGAGATCCTGCGCGATCGCATGCTGCGCGCGGCGGTCGAGCGGCTCACCGCGCAGGGAGCGCAGATCGACGAGCTGGCGCTGCGCATCGCCAGGCGCGACCTCGACCCCTACAGCGTGGCGGACGAAGCGGCGCGGGGATAGGCTCGCGCGATGCACGAGCTGACCAACTCCGAGCGAGTGGCGCTGCTCACCGCGCGGCTCGGCCTCCCCGAGGGAGCGCTGCGGCACGAGGTCGCCCTCGAAGCGCTGCGCCACGGGAGCTTCGTGCACGAGCGCCGGCTGGCCGGCGAGGTGATGGAGTCGAACGAGCGGCTCGAGTTCCTCGGCGACGCGGTCCTGGGGCTGGCGGTGTCGATGCGCTGCTTCGAGCGGCAACCCCTCTCCGCGGAAGGGGACCTGACCCGGCTGCGCGCGAGCATCGTCAAGGCGGAGTCGCTGGCCCAGGTGGCGCGCGAGCTGGGGCTGGGCGAGCTCCTGCTCCTGGGAAAGGGCGAGGAGCGCACCGGCGGGCGCGAGAAGCAGAGCCTGCTTGCCGACGCGCTCGAGGCGGTGGTGGCCGCCGTGTACCTCTCGCGCGGCCTGCAGACCGCGCTGGAGGTGCTCGATCGTCTGCTCGCCCCGCTGTTCGACGCGGCCACCTCGGGCCTCTTGGGGCGCGACTACAAGACCGAGCTGCAGGAGAAGCTGCAGGGGACCCACCGCGCCGGGCCCGTCTACCAGGTGCTCGACGCGCCGGGTCCACAGCACGCGCGCACCTTCGAGGTCGAAGTGCAATTCCAAGGCGTGACGCTCGGGCGGGGCTCGGGACGGACCAAGAAGGAAGCCGAGCAGGCCGCCGCCAAGGCGGCGCTGGACGCGGGGCTGCCCGATACCTTCTCCTGATCCGGACGGTCCAAAGCGCCGCCGCGCTTTTCAGGGGGCGGACGTTGTGGCATACGCTCCGGTTCCCGCGACTCTCCCAGGAGCAATCGGAGCATGCGAATCATCCTGCCCTTGCTCGCCATCCTCGCCCTCGCCGGCTGCAAGGATGCGTCGAGCGCCGACACCAAGGCTTCGCAGAAGAAGCAGCCCACCGCCACCTCCGCGAAACCCGTGGGCCAACCCGAAGGAAAAGCACAGGACACCACCATGGCCAATCCGAGCAGCGGGATCCCGCAGGGCAAGGGCGACTTGTACGCCGTCTTCCAGACCAGCCAGGGGAACATCACCGTGCGGCTCCTGGAGAAGGACGCTCCCGACACGGTCGCCAACTTCACCGGGCTGGCGACGGGCGCGAAGGAATGGACCGATCCGCGGACCAGGGCCAAGTCCCACGCCAAGCTCTACGACGGGACGGTCTTCCACCGGGTGATCCCCAACTTCATGATCCAGGGCGGCGACCCGCTGGGGACCGGGACCGGAGACCCCGGCTACAAATTCAAGGACGAGTTCCAGAGCGGCCGCAGCTTCGACAAGCCGGGCCTCCTGGCGATGGCGAACGCGGGCCCGAACACCAACGGGTCGCAGTTCTTCATCACCGAGGTGCCCACCCCGCACCTCAACAACCGGCACACCATCTTCGGCGAGGTGGTGAAGGGCTTCGAGCTGGTCCCCAAGATCGCCCGGGCGGGAAACGGCCAGGTGGCGCTCCAGCACGTCGAGATCGTGCGCAGCGAGAAGGCGCCCTGAGTTGCCCGCGGCCGCGCCGCCGGGGCCGCACCGGGCCGGCTTCGCGGCCATCGTCGGCCGCCCGAACGTCGGCAAGAGCACGCTGCTCAACCGGCTGCTCGGGCAGAAGGTGGCGATCGTCTCGCCCAAGCCGCAGACAACCCGCTCGCGCATCCTGGGCGTGGTCACCCGGCCGGGAGCGCAGGTCGCATTCCTCGACACGCCGGGGCTGCACTCCGCGCGCGGCGGCCTGAACGCGCGGATGGTGCAGCAGGCGCTGCAGACCCTGAACGACGCCGACGCCGCCCTGTTCCTGATCGAGGCGGGGAGCCCTGCGATCGACGGAGCGACGCGCAAGGCGCTCGACCAGGTGA
Organism: Myxococcales bacterium; assembly: GCA_035260805.1. Classification (GTDB taxonomy): domain Bacteria; phylum Myxococcota; class Myxococcia; order Myxococcales; family 40CM-4-68-19; genus VBKO01. Next base: position 4,117 of record DATFUN010000010.1, read on the forward strand.
AGGCGGCGAACAAGCCGACGCTGCTGGTGATCAACAAGATCGACGCGCTGCCGCGCGCGCAGCTGCTGCCGCTCATCGATCGCTGGCGCCGCGAGCACGAGTGGACCGAGGTGTATCCCCTCTCGGCGCTGACCGGCGAGAACGTCGACGGGCTTCTCGACGCGGTGGTGCGCCACCTGCCCGAAGGGCCTGCGCTGTTTCCGGACGAGGTGTGGACCGACGTGCCCGAGCGCGATCTCGCGGCCGAGCTGGTGCGCGAGCAGATCTTGCACCAGACCGAGCAGGAGGTCCCGTACAGTGCCGCGGTGGTGGTCGAGGAGTTCGACGAATCGGAGCGCGAGGTCGGCCCGCGCGGGCTCACCCGCATCTCCGCCACGGTGCTGGTGGAGCGGGACAGCCAGAAGGCGATCCTGATCGGGCGCGGCGGCGCTCGGCTCAAGCAGATCGGCACCCGGGCGCGCGAGCAGATCGAGAAGCTGCTCGGCTGCAAGGTGTTCCTCCAGCTGCACGTCAAGGTGGAGAAGGACTGGACCCAGACCGCGCGCGGTCTGCGCCGCGCGGGCTATCCGGAGGGGCGATGACGACGCGCATCGGCTTGCTGCTCTTCCCGCGTCTCACGCAGCTCGACCTGACCGGGCCGTACGAGGTGTTCGGCCGGCTGCCCGACGCGCAGGTGCTGCTGATCGGATCCGGCGAGGCGCGCAGCGATACCGGCCTGCGCCTGCGTCCCGACGCGGGCTACTCCGAGGCGCCGCAGCTCGACGTGATCTGCGTGCCGGGCGGACCGGGCGTGAACGACGCGATGGAGGACGAGGCGCTGCTTCGCTTCCTGCGCGCCCAGGCGGAGCGCGCTGCCTGGGTCACTTCGGTATGCACGGGGGCGCTGGTGCTGGGCGCCGCAGGGCTCCTGCGCGGCTACCGGGCGACCACGCATTGGCTGAGCCTGGATCTGCTGGCGGCGTTCGGCGCCACGCCGGTCCGCGAGCGGGTGGTGATCGACCGCAACCGAGCGACCGGCGGCGGCGTCACCGCCGGCATCGACTTCGGCCTGCGCCTCGCCGCCGAGCTGCGCGGCGAGAAGGTGGCCCAGTCGATCCAGCTCCTCATGGAGTACGACCCGGCCCCCCCATTCCAGTCCGGCTCGCCGCGCACCGCCGCTCCGGAACTGGTCGAATCCGTCTCGGCAGCGCGCCGCGGACTGAACGAAGAGCGCCGCCGCATCGTCGAACGCGCCGCCGCTGCTCTGGGCTGACGATGGCCGCGCCTACTGCGAACCGGCGCAGCCTATGCGCAGGTCCGCGCTGCAATGCGCCTGCTGAGGACTAAATAAAAAAGACAGAAACTAACAGGTAGAGTTCTCAAGAGAGCCAGAATTCCCGGCTGAGTGGCCGCATACCGCGGCCACCGCGCCACGCCGGACGCATCGGGGGTGGGTCCGGGGTGGGGCCGGCCCGATTTCACGCGCCGGATCTCGGGCCTGCGTTCGACTCGGACCGCAGAGGCGCGTGCATGAGGGACGGACCCATCCCGGACCCGCCGCCGGACCCGATCGCGGCCGGATTAGAAGTCGATGCTGGCCGACACGATGCCGACCGCGGCGGTCGTGTTGGTGCGCTTCGGCTGGGCGACTCCGGCCAGACCCTGCACCTGGAGGTTGTGGAACAGGGTGCTGACCTTGCGCGCCACGATCCACGAGACCGCGGGGCCCGCGGTGAGGTCGTAGTCGCGTCCGATCGGCGCCGCAGCTCCCGGGGCCGGCGTCCCCTCGTCGCCCACCTCGGCCTGCATCCTGCCGTCGAGGCCGGTGCGCAGATCGTCGCTGAAGCGGTATCCCGCGAACGCCTTCACCTCGGCGTCCTTGCCGCTCTTGCCGCCGGTCTCGAAGCCGAAGACGCCGTTGAGCACCAGCTCCACGGGCCCGAATCGACGGCCGGCGAGCAGGAGGAGCTCGACCTCGCCCTGGTCGGGATGGAAACCGACCGTCTTGAAGCGCGCTCCCGCGGACAGGTCGATGCCCGTTATCGACTGCGAGAGGATCTGGTAGCGGACGCGGGCCGAAGGGCCGTTGGCGCCGACCTGCCAGTACATCCCGACGTCGCCGGCGAGGTTTTCGACGGGCGTCCACAGGATGCTGCCGGCGACGTTCGCTTGCCCCTGCCTGCCGTTCACGCCGCCGTCGTCGCTGGTCCCGGTCGTGATCCCGCTGAGGCGGACGGTCCCCTTGACCGGTACGGCCGGCGCCTCGGTGAGGAGGCTGTCGCGGTCGAGTCCCTGGGCACGAGCCGAGAGCGCGATGAAAGCGGCGGCGAAGAGTGTGAGGCGCATGACGATTTCTCCGAGGGGACGGGCCCTGCTCTCGAGCGGGAGCGGAGCGTCGCCCAAGGAGCGGCGCGGAGTCAACCGCTTCCCGATCGAATTGACGGGCCACGGTCGC
>DATFUN010000011.1:0-4599 GCA_035260805.1 Myxococcales bacterium
AACTTCCTCTGCCGCGACTCGATCCTGGCGGCGCCCATCGTGCTCGACCTGGCGCTGTTCGGCGACCTCGCCGCCCGGGCCGGCATGAAGGGCATCCAGGAGTGGCTCAGCTTCTACTTCAAGAGCCCTCAGCACGCGCCCAGCGTGTACCCGGAGCACGATTTGTTCGTCCAGAAGGTGCGGCTGGAGAACAACTTGCGGTATCTGATGGGCGAAGAGCTCATCAACTACCTCGGGTCGGACTACACCAACGAGTAGAAGGGCAAGGAGGCTCCCTTGCGCGCGGCTGGCTCGGCGTTTCTTTGGTGCTTGCCGGCGCTGGCGCTCGCGCAGCAGCAGCCGGCTCCTCCGGCCGCGGCTACGGCGGAGAAGGCCGCGCCGCTCACGCTGCCCCAGCTTCAAGAGCTGGCGCGCAAGAACGACCCGCGCACGGGGCAGGCGCGCGCGCAGATGGCGGGCGCCGAGGGCAAGCTCGAAGAGCTGCATTGGGCAAGCCGCTTTCCGACCATCAACGCCAGCTTCTCGGTGGCTGGACCGACGCCCGAGGCGCGGCTGAACCACGCACCCGGCCACCCGACCAGCCTCCTCGACGTGACTCCCGGATCGCGCTGCTGGTTTTGTGGGAAGGTCGGCGTCGGGTTTGGCCTGAACGCCAACGTGGTCGTGCCCCTCTACACCTTCGGCAAGTTCACCGCGGGACGGACCGCGCTCGAGAACCTGGTGGCCGCGATGACGGCGCTGCTCCAGCGCTCGACCGATCAGGCCACCTTCGACATCACCAAGGCCTACTGGGGCTACCAGACGGCGCGCGGAGCGGCCACCACCATCCTCGACGTGCGGCGGCGCCTCGCCGACGCGAAGGAGCGCGCCCGCAAGCTGCTCGCCGAGGGCAGCGACCAGGTCTCGAAGAGCGACGCGATGAAGCTCGATTACCTGAGCGAGGAGATCGAGGCGCGCAACGCCGAATCGGAGAAGGGTGCGGCGCTGGCCTTCACCGCCATCCGGCTGATCGTCGGCAAGGCCCCCGACGAACCGCTCGAGATCGTCCAGGACAAGCTTCCCGACCCGCCGCCGCAGCCGGACGAGAAGGAGATGCTCCGGCGCGCGCTGGAGAAAAGGCCCGAGATACGCGCCGCCGCCGCGCAGGTCGGGGGCCGCAAGGCGGCGGTCGACGGCGAGCGCGCCAAGCTCTGGCCGGACCTCGCGCTCGTCGGCGGCGGCACCTACAACTACACCACCAGCGCCGAAAGTCCGCAGACCCCGTTCGCTTACAACCCCTTCCAGCAGGAAAGCATCTTCGTCGCCCTCAGCCTGGCGGGCAGCCTGGACTTTCCCCAGAAGCTCGCGCGCATCCGCCAGGCGGAGGCCGAGCTGCAGGACGCCCTCGCGCAGCAGCGCGGGGCCGAGCAGCTCGTCAGGCTCGAGCTGCGCCAGGCCCTCGGCGATCTGCAGGAGGCGCGCGTCCGCGCCCAGCGCTACACGAACGAGACGACCATCGGGAAGCAGCTCGCGGTCCAGGCGGGGCTCGCCTTCGATTCCGGTCTGGGCGAGGCGCGCGATCTGATGGAGGACATGCTGCTCTGGGCGCGCGCCGACGGCGAACGCTTCAAGGCGCTGTTCGACGCGCAGATCGCCTGGGCCGCGCTGCAGAAGGCGACCGGGGGCCTGTGAACGGCAAGCCCCCTCTCGCTGACCGTTGCGCAGCCTCGAAGAGCGTGGCATTCCCCCGCGTCCAACGGACCTCCGGAGGCCCCCGTGCGCTTGCTCGCCTTGCTCTTCTCTCTTTCGCTTCCCGCGGCAGCCGCTCCTCCACCCGGCAGCGCCTCCGCGGCGGTGCAGGCCGCCAACGATCGCGTGCGCGCCGCGCTCGATCGCTATTTCAAGGCGCCGCCGGGACCGGCCAAGCAGAAGGCCCGCGCCGAGGCGCGCGACGCCGTGGGAGCGCTGCTCGACTTCCAGGCCATCGCGCAGGCCACCATGGGCAAGCACTGGGCGGAGCTGACCGCGGAGCAGAGGGTCCGCTACACCAACGCGCTGCGCGGCGCGATGGAAGCGAACTACCTGGCCAAGATGCAGCAGGGCGAGGTGGACATCACCAAGGTGCGCAACGAGATCGTCGGGGAGACCAGGCAAGGCGACAAGGTGCTGGTGAAGACGCGGGTGGTCACCGGCAAGGACACCGCCGAGGTCGATTACGTGATGGAGCGCACCAAGAAGGGCTGGAAGGCGGTGGACGTGATCACCGAGGGCGTGTCGCTGGTCGACACCTACCGCGAGCAGGTGAACAGGCTGCTCCCCAAGAAGGGCGTGAACGGGGTGATCGATGCCCTGGATCGCGCGCGGAAGCGGCTGGAGGAGCAGCAGGACAAGCCGGCCGCGGCACAAGCTCCGGCAAACGGTCCCGCGCCGGCGGAGAAGTGAGCGACCTCGACCTCAGAGCCCGATCTCCTCTGCGATGGGTTTCAGCGCGTCGATGAGGAACGTCACGTGCTCGAGCAGGGGCCGCCCCACCGCCTCGGCGCCCCCGTAGACGTAGCTGCGGTCCACCGAGCGCGCGAACGCCTTGTCCTTGAGCTTCTTCACCACCGATTCGGGCGGCAGGTCGGCGAGCTTCTTCGAAGGGCGCACCTTGGCGCACGCGCCGATGAATCCGACCAGCTCGTCGCAAGCGTAGATCGCCTTCTTGAGCGGCGTGTCGCGCGGGATGTTCATGTAGTCGGCGTGCGAGCAGATCGCCTGGACCACCTCCTCCGGATAGCCGCGTTCGCGGAGCACCCGCTGGCCGGCGTGCAGGTGCGTCTCCTCGGTCGGGTTCTTCTCGTAGTCGAAGTCGTGGAGCAGCCCGACGATCCCCCACTTCTCCATCTCGCCCGGATCGGTCACGCCGAACCAACGGGCGTAGGCGCGCATCGCCTCTTCCACCGCGCGCCCATGCTTGCGGAGCGCGTCGCCCTGGGTGAACTCGTGCAGGAGCGCCTCGGCCTCTGCCCTGGTCGGCATGCCCGCATGATATGCTGCCGACATGTTCCGTTACTTCGCCTATGGCTCGGTGCTCTCGAAACGGCACGTGGGCGAGTGGGCCGGCGAGCACGGCGTCGATGCGCGCCTGTTCGCGCGCGGTGCGCCGGCGGTCCTGCGCGGGTACGCGCTCACCTTCGACGTGGAGAGCCGATTCTGGGGCGGCCGCGTCGCCGACCTGCGCGAGGACAAGGATGGGGTCGTGCACGGCGTGCTCTTCGAGATCCCCGTCCCCGCGCGCGACGCCGTTCTGAAGAAGGAAGGCGTGGCGACCGGGCTATCGCAGGAGATCGACGTCACGGTGGAGGTCGAGGGCAAGCCGGTGCAGGCGAAAGCCTTCGTGGCGCGCCCGGAGCGTCGCACCGAACCGGGTCCGGCCAGCGGCCGCCTGCTGCAGTACCTGGTCGAGGGCGCCCAGGAGCGCGGCCTGCCTCAGGTCTGGGTGGACGAGCTGAAGCGCCACGCCGCCGCCGCCGCTCCCTCCTCGCCCGCTCCCGGCCCGGTGGGCCTCAAGGTCGACGTGAAGCGCACCTAGACTGAGCTAAAGAACAACGCGGAGAAGCGGAGTCGCAGAGGAAATTGAGCTTCTCCCGAACGTGCTTTTGCGCCCGACAGCGCGACCCAAAAAGAAGCTCCGCGTCTCAGCGCCTCCGCGTTCCGCTGTTTGCCCGGTCAGGCGTAGCCCCAGCGGCGGCGCAAGGTCCATTCGGCGCCGACGATGCAGCAGAGGGCGGCGAGGACGCCCCACCGATCCCAGAGGGGATGGGACTTGCGCTGGCCGACCTCCACGCGCTGGGGGTCGCGGAAGGGGAGCGTGTCGAGGCGATCGCCCTCGTCCAGCACCTTGCCGCGCGTCGCGTCGGCCACCGCGCGCAGGATATCCGGCCGCGGCGCCGGCTGCAGGAGCTCCGCGCCCGAAGGTTGCACCACGAACGCCTCCTCCGCCTCTCCGACCTCGCCGCCGTCGGGCCGCTTGGCGGTGACCACCGCCTTGTAAGCGCCCGGCGGAAGCTGCGGCAGCGCGATGCGGGCCGTGCCGTCGGGACCGGCCACCGCCTGGCCCGCCCCGCGCTGGGTGGCATCGTCGGCCGAGGAGAGCTGCGCGCGAAGCTGGGCTCCCCCGGCGGCGCCGTAGTCGCTCCCGCGCACTTGCACGTCGAGCGCGGGAGGATCGCCGGCCGGGTCGAAGGTGGTGCGCTCCGCCGCCACGCGCATCGGCGTCAAGGCAGGGTCGCGCACCAACCAGCGGATAGCGCCGTGCCAGAACGTCTCGTACGCGCGCGGACCCATCTCCTGGCCGGCAGCGACGAAGCTCCAGTACCAGGACGCGTCGGTGGTCAGCGCCATCGTCCGCCCCCGCCCGACTTCCCCCACCACCAGCACCGGCCGGCCGTCCTGCGCGGTGAGCAGCGTCTGCGCGCTGTCCTTCACCGGGCCGACCGTGTTGAGCCCGGGCAGCTGCGGAAGCCGCGCCCAGGCGTGCTCGTTGGCCGAAAGCCCCGGAACCAGCTCGGTCACGGGATGGCGCTTGCCCGCGTCGGTGAGGCGCACCTGGGTGGGGGTCTCCTCGACCGGCGGGCC
>DATFUN010000012.1:0-2927 GCA_035260805.1 Myxococcales bacterium
CCGCCGCTGGCGCGACTGCTTCCGGCGCCCAGGAGAGCCCCACCGCTCCGGCGAGCCGCGAGACGAATTGATCCTTCGGCATCGGCATGAAGAGCAGGTCGCTGGCGCCCGCCTTGAAGCAGTCGTCCCGCTGGGCGGCCTGCTCGCGCTGCAGCACCGCGACCACCCGCCCGCCGCGCCCGCGCACCGCGGGTGCGAGCCCTTGCAGCGCGGCCTGCAACGGGCGATCGGGCGTCCCGTAGAACACCGCCAGCGCGTCGGCGCGCTGGGCGGCGGCGCTCGCGCCGGGGTCGTCGAAGGGCAGCGTGAGCACGTCGAATCTGCCGCCCTCCCGCAGGCCGCTGGCCAGCGCAGGCAGCATCTTCGGGTCGGCGAGAACGAGAAGACGAGTGGCCGGCACGTTGGTCGGAAGCCTACTCTACGGCTCTACGACTGCAAAAGAATGGTTCCACACGGAGATTCTCCCACACATGCCGCTGCGAACCCGCCGCTGGAACGACCCGCAGGAACCCGGCGATGGCCTTCGCCTCCTGGTCTGCCGCTACCGCCCCCGGGGTCTGCCGAAAGGAAAGGAGACGTGGGACAAGTGGCGCAAGGAGCTGGGCCCGAGCCCCGAGCTGCTCGCGGCCTTCCACGGCAAGCGCGGCCTGACGCCGCTCTCGTGGCCCGAGTACCGCAAGCGCTACCTCAGGGAAATGCGGGAGCGGACCTCCGCGATCGACGAGGCGGCCCGCCGGGTAGGCGCAGGGGAGACCGTCACGCTGCTCTGCTCCTCCGCCTGCACCGATCCCGCGCACTGTCACCGGACGCTCTTGCAAGGCCTCATCGAGGCGCGGCTGCCGGACGCCAATCGTTCATCGAGCGACAGCGGGGGGAAGCGGCGCCGCGGCGGCGGAGCGCTTCCGTGATACGGAAAATTTCAGGAGGAAACATGGCCCTCTGGTTCTTCCAGCGGACCGCTCCGGGGAACCTCTGCCGCATCCCGCTGCCGTCCATGCAGCGCTTCCTCGCCGGCGAGAGCGCGCTCGCGGACGACGGCGACGGCTACGTGCGCTGCATCGGCATGGCCGTCGAGCTGCGCGGCCGCAAGCCAAGCGCCGTCCACAGGGTCTGGTTCTCCAAGATCCGCGTGAGCGGCGACGGCCGCGTCGACCCGGAACACCGGCCGCGCGCCCTGCGCGAGGCCGGCGCCAAGGGCCACGGCCATGGCCCCGTCGTCCACGCGGGGCACCGCTTCGCCGAACGGCGTCTCGCCCACCTCGCCGAGTGGCGTCCGGAGGAGTCCGATCTGCAAGCCCTCCGGATCGCCGTCAACGGGCGCGCTGGTAAGGAGATGATCTAACGCGCCGTCTGATTCGCTTGCCAGCGTGCCACGCAGGCGATTTACAAGGACGCGATGCGCGAGCGAATCCACGCGCCGGACCTGACCGGGGCGACTGCCTGGCTGAACGTCGAGCGGCCGCCGTCGATCCGCGACCTGCGTGGTCAGCTCGTCATCCTCGATTTCTGGACCTACTGCTGCATCAACTGCATGCACGTGCTGCCGGTGCTCCGCGATCTCGAGGAACGGCACCGGGAGGATCCGCTGGTGGTCATCGGCGTGCACTCCGCCAAGTTCGACGCCGAGAAGGATGCCGAGCACATCCTGCGCGCGATGCAGCGCTACGGCGTCTCGCATCCGGTGGCGGTGGACAGCGAGATGGTGCTCTGGTCACAGTACGCCGTGCGCAGCTGGCCGACGCTGGTCGTCATCAGGCCCGACGGGACGCTGGCGTCGATCGCGCCTGGCGAGCCCGATCCGTCGGTGCTGGAGGCGTTCGTCTCCGACCAGCTCTCGCAGGCGCGCGCGGACGGGACGCTTTCGACCGCTCCGCTCCACTTCACCAAGCCCGAGCGGCGCGACGAGCGCACGCTGTCCTTCCCGGGCAAGGTCGCCTCGACCTCCCACGGGCGGATCGTGGTCTCCGACTCGGGCCACCACCGCGTCCTGGTCCTCGGCCCCGACGGCGCGGTCCAGGACACCGTCGGCAGCGGCCTGCGGGGCCACCGGGAAGGGCCCTTCGCGGAGGCCGCGCTCGACGACCCGCAGGGACTCGCGCTCTCCGGCGATTCGCTCTACATCGCCGACGCGCGCGCGCACGCCGTGTTCCGGGCCGACCTGCGCGAGCGCACCTTGCACCGCCTGGCCGGGACCTGCGAGCTGGGCCGGGCGCCGCTGTCGCAGCGCACCCGGGCGCTGGAGACTCCGCTCCGTTCGCCGTGGGACCTGGCGCTGCGCGGCAGCGAGCTGTACGTCGCGCTGGCCGGTTCGCACCAGGTCGCCGTCATCGCCCTGGACGAAGGCACCATCGAGCCCGTCGCCGGCAACGGACGCGAAGCGCTCGTCGACGGCTTGGGGCCCGAGGCGGCGCTGGCCCAGCCCTCGGGGCTCTCCTTGCAGAACGACGTGCTGTACGTGGCGGACAGCGAATCGAGCGGCGTGCGCGCCATCGACCTGCGCACCCGGCGGGTCTACACGCTGGCCGGCGGTCCGGGGCTGTTCGACTTCGGGGACAAGGTGGGCAAGATCGAGACGGGGATGTTGCAGCATCCGCTCGCCGTCGCCGCCACCCCCGCGAGCGGCCTGATCGTCGCCGACACCTACAACGACAAGCTGAAGCAGTTCTCGCCCGACGGCCTCCGGCTGGAGCCGTTCTTCCAAGGCGCGGCCGACTCCAAGCTCTCGCAGCCCGCGGGCCTTTCCGTCCTGCCCTCGGGCGAGGTGCTGGTCGCCGACACCAACCACCACCGCATCGTGAAGGTGAGCGCGAACGGCGAGCGCGCGTACGAACTGGCGGTGCGCGGCGCTCCGGCTCCCCGGTACGGCGTGGCGGTTGCGACGCCGCCCCAGCCTGCGCAGGCCGGGGCGAGCGCGGGGTGGTTCACCG
>DATFUN010000013.1:0-4160 GCA_035260805.1 Myxococcales bacterium
TCCACCGCCACACCGCGCTCGTGCAGGCTGCCGCGGCTGGGATCCGCGACCGATCCCGGATGCGGATGCGCCTTCCACAGCGCCTTCTGCGCCCCGGGCCCGCGCCAGCAATCGTACGCCACCAGCCGGTAGCCCTGGGCGCGCAGCGATCGAGCGGCGAGCGCCAGGCGCTCCGCAACGCTCTTGCGCAGCAGGCACTGCATGTCGCGCGGGTACAGCGCCCGTCCGGTCACGTTGTCCGGGCGGGCGTAAGCGAGCCGCACCAGGAGGCCGGGGACCAGCGGCGCCGCGTCGACGAGCGGATCCTCGTGGTCCTGGATCTCCGGCAGGGCTTGCGGGCCGAAGGTCCGCGCGGCCAGGAGGAGCGCCGCGCAGAACGCGCGCACGGCTACTTCAGCCGGCGCAGCGCCCGGATGATCTTGTCCTTCTCCTTGGTCCGCACGGGCGCGGCGGAGGCCTCGGCGCGGGCCTCGAGCTTGCGCACCAGCTCCATTTCGATCGCGAGCAGTTCGGCGCGGGCATCGGGGTGGGTCTGACCACGCCGCGGCAGGGGTGCTGTCGGATCCAGACCTACACCCTCCCTCATGCGAAGAGTCTTCTCTTCGCTCGCACTGAGTCGCTGGGCGGCTGTACGGAGCATGTCCCGCACCTGGGTGCTCGTGATCGTGCCTGGGGAGGACTTGTTGCTCATACCCACGTCACCTCGCTGGGGGCCGGCCGCTAGATTCCGTGCCAACCTACGCCGGACGGCCGGTAGATCCAATTTTTCGCATCACGTCGTGACTTCGGTCACCTGAACCCCGGTTCACTACCAGCACGGGCCGCGAGCCGGGTCAAACTTTCGCTCATCCGCGGATCGAACGCCGTGAACTCACGCGCAATTTCCAGGGTCGCCAACCGGTGGTCGTCGCCGGATCCGCGCCGGATCGGAGGCTCCGGAAGGACCTGCCCACCAGGCCCGAACACCCCGCCGGGGTCGCCTGTCGAGGCCGCGTACACGGCCTCGCCTCGGCGGCGGAGAACTGCCCGCCTTCAGCGTGCTCGGATGTCAGTGCGTGCAGGGTGAGCGTGTGGAGCTGTCGTTGCCTCCGGTTCCACACCCCCTCGCCGGTCTGTCCACGCACGGACCCGGCGGACGCCGGTCGGTCCTCATCCGCCGACAGAAGGGCAGATGCGCAGTGGAACTGAGAGGAACGGCCGGCCGGACAGCGGCGCCGGGGAAGATCCGGATCAGCGCTGGCGCGGCTGCTCGGCAGTCTGCTCGGGCGCTTCCTCGTCCGACTCGTCGGCCGCAGGCTCCTCGGTGCTCGCCGCCGGGGCGGCGGGCGCCTTCCCGAGGAAGCGGAGCGGGTCCTTCACCGCGTGCGGCACGGAGGGCTCGGGCTCGAACTGCGGCGGCTGTACGCCGGGATCCTTTCCGATGCCGGTCACGGTCAACACCGAGTGCAGATCCAGCTCGGCCGCGGGACCGCCCTCGCCCGGCACGCGGAAGTGCCCCTGCAGGTCCGCGGCGATGGGAACGGCGGTCTGGGCGTCCACCACCAGCGTGCCGGTGACGCGGGTGGGCTCCTCCTTGTCCCACACCTCGATGCGCCGCGCGGTGTCCGCGTCAGGACCGCGGCCGCCGTCGGGCTGCATGGGGTACTCCAGCTTGGGAAGGTCCTTCCGATCCGCGGGCGGCGGGCGGCCGGCGCTGCCGGTGACCTGGTAGCGGACCACCTTGCGGCCCTCGACAGTGGCCTCCCCGGTCTTCTGGAGCTTGAGGCCGTGCGCCAGGCGCTCGAAGGTGGGCAACGCGGCCATGGCCAGCTCGCGGACCCGCTCGGGATCGGTGCGGTCGGTGCGGCGCTTGCGGAATGGACCGAACAGACCGCGCACGAAGACCTCGCCTTTCGCCCAGACCAGCTCGAATCCCTGGTTCCGATCGTTCTCCTGGCGTACCGAGAAATCGCCGTTCGCCGCCTGCAGGAGGGTCGTCTCCTCCGCCAGCGCCACGTCGATGCCGCCGTCGGGTGCCCCGGGGCCGCGGAACCAGGCGAACTGCACTCGCGTTTGCGCCTTGTGCGCGCCCAGCCGCGCGGCGACCTCCGCCTGTCCCATGCGCACCGCGCGCTCGGTGAGGCGCGGGTCGTCGGCGAGGCGGCCAGCGTCGAGCCGCTCCTTCGCCTCGGCGAGCGCGCCGACCGGCTCCTCGGGCGAGAAGATGCGTTGCTTGGCCGCCTGATCCTCGCTGCGCTTGCAGGAGACGAGGCAGACGGCGAGCAGGAAAGCGGTGGTTCGTTGCATGGGCCGGCGGACCTTAACAGGACACCGCCGGGCTTCAAACGGACCTTTCCAGGCACGGTGGTCCCGGGCACGCGCGCTCTTCACGGCGCGCAGCGCGCCGGATCCGGGCGGCCCGGCGCCCGTCCAGGACCGAGGCAGGCGGGCTGGCCCGAGGGAGGCGTGCGCAGCAGCTTTCGCGCCATGCAAATTCGAGAGACCCAGCACGTGCTGCGCTCCTTGCTCCGGGGGATGCCTCACATCGTCCTGGGAGGCGTGCCGCGCGAACGCGCCGGCGAACAGCGGCTGGCCTTCCGCCGCCTCGGGGTCCAGCCGTCGGGAGACATGCGGCTGACCAGCGAAGCGTTCGAGAATGGGGAGCCGATTCCCATCCGCTACACCGCCGACGGCGGCAGCGCGGAGCCGCCGCTGCGCTGGACGGCTGTCCCGCGAGGAGCGCGATCGCTCGCGCTGGTGGTGGAGGATCCCGACGCGCCCACGCCGATGCCGCGCGTGCACTGGCTGATCTACTCCATCCCGCCGTCGGCGAAGAGCATCGACGCCGCCCGCGCCGGAGGCGCCCGGGAAGGGAAGAACTCGAGGCTCCACACCCGGTGGGTCGGGTGCGCTCCGCTCGAGGGCGATCTCGCGCATCGCTATTTCTTCCAGCTGTTCGCCGTGGACCGGAGCATCGACCTGCCTCCCCGCGCCGGCCGTTCGGCGCTGCTGCGCACCATGAGCGGGCACGTGCTGTCCTGCGCGACCTTGATCGGCACCTACCGGCGCTGAGGTTCAGCCCCAGACCAGCCGCGCGATGACCATGCTGGCGACCAGCCCGGCGCCGTCGGCCAGCAGGCCAGCGGCGAGCGCGTGGCGGTAGCGGACGATCCCGACCGACCCGCAGTACACGCTCAGCACGTAGAAGGTGGTCTCCGTCGATCCTTGCAGCACCGAGGCGAGCCGGCCGGCGTACGAGTCGGGGCCCAGCCCCGGCGTCGAGAAGATGCTCCCGAGGATGCCGAGCGCGCCGCCTCCCGAGAGGGGCCGCACGATCGCCATCGGCAGCACTTCCGGCGGAAGCCCCAGGCGGGTGGTGATCGGGGCCAGGATGCGCGCCAGCGCGTCCATCGCGCCCGCGGCCCGGAACGCCCCCACCGTGGCGAGGATGGCGACGAGGTACGGGATGATCCGCACCGCCACCTGGAAACCTTCCTTGGCGCCTTCGACGAACGCCTCGTACACCTTGACGCCCTTCAACCATCCGTAGAGCGGGATCCCGACCAGGATGGCCGCCAGCGCCCAGTTGGAGCCGCTCTCGAGGACCTGGCGCAGGCTCACCGGACCACCCGCTCGAGGATCTTCGCCGACACGATCGCGACGGTGAGCGCGCAGGCGGTGGAAGCGAGCGTGGGCAGCAGGATCCCGGCAGGGTCGCTGGAGTGGGCCGCGGCGCGCAGCGCGATGACGGTGGTCGGGACCAGTTGAAGGCTCGCGGTGTTGATGGCGACGAACAGCGCTTGCGCGTTGGTGGCGGTCCCGGGGTGCGGGTTCAGCTTCTCCAGCTCCTCCATGGCCTTGATCCCGAAAGGAGTCGCCGCGTTCCCCAGCCCCAGCATGTTGGCCGCGATGTTGAGGAGCATGGCCGAGATGGCGGGGTGGCCGTCCGGGACGTCGCGGAAGAGCGGCCGGAAGATCGGGCGCGCCGCGCGGGCGAGCTTGTCGACCAGCCCGGATTTTTCCGCGATCTTGAGCAGCCCCAGCCACAGCGACATCACCCCGATGAGCCCGAGGGCGAGGGTGACCGCGTTCCCGGCCCCCTCCAGCGCGCCGGTGCCGACCGACTTGACGTCCCCGCGCAGGGCGGCGGCCACCAGCGCGCCGACCAGCAGCAGGACGAA
>DATFUN010000014.1:0-4456 GCA_035260805.1 Myxococcales bacterium
CTTCCCCCACCACCTACTGAACTGAAGCAAGTCTGGCTAAAAAAATTCACAGGGAGCGCGGGAGATTCGAGAGCGCGGGAGGTGCTCTCCCACTCTCCCCAATCTCCCGCGCTCCCTGTAGTGTTGTTTGACGCAGAACGGCTCCAGCCAAGCACGATTCAGCGCTTGCGGAGTTCCTTGACCATCACGATGGCGTCCTCGCCCTCGTCGACGTAGTAGTTCGGGCGGACCCCGACGGCGCGGTAGTCGAAGGCCCTGTACAGCTCGAGCGCGGCGGCGTTCGAGCGGCGGACCTCGAGGGTCATCAGGGTGGCGCCGGCCTGCGTGGCGCGCTTCTCCGTCTCCGCCATCAGCACGCGCGCGATGCCGCGCCGGCGGTGCTCGGGCGACACGGCCACGTTCAGGATGTGCACTTCGTCGTGCACCAGCCAGTAGATGAGGAACCCGACGATCCGCTCCGTGGCGCGGCCGCCGGCCGCGGAGGTGAGCGGCTCCACGCAGACCAGGATGGTGCTCCAGTCGTGCTCCAGCTCGCGCCGGAACAGCTCGGTGGACCAGGGGTGGCGGAAGGCGGCCCGCTCGATGACCATGACCTCTTCGAGGTCGTCGGGCCGCATGCGCCGCAGCTCGAACTTGGGGCGCAGCCGCACCGCCATCAGGGCCTCCCCGCGATGGAGCGCGTGCCGTCGTCGATGGGGTCGACAATGCGGACGATGGCCTTCCGGCGCAGCTCGGCGAGGAGCTCGGTGAGCAGGCGCTCGTACTTCTCCTTGGAGAGCCTCTGGCGGAGCGCCTCGCGATCGCCCCGAGCGCCCTGCCCCTTCCACGCCTCGTCGAGCTCGCTGTCGCGTAGATGGGCGGCGAGCTTGAGACGGTTGTCCAGGTAGCGCGCCACGCGCAGCTCCCGGGCCAGGATGGCGCCGATCTCGTCGTCGGTCAGCTCCACCTGGCGCGTGAACGACTCCCAAGCCGACGCGGTGGGGAAGCGCGCGCGCAGCCGCGCCAAAGCCGATTCCACCTCGGCGTGGTCCAGGTCGAACAGCTTGAGCCGCTCCACCTCGGAGAGCACCACGCGTTCCTGGACGAGCCTGCGCAGCGAAGCAGCGAGGAGCGGGCGGTCCAGCTGCGCGGAGGCCATCTGCGGACCCTGCTGCTCGACCAGGTGGATGCGGGTCTCCGCCGCGAGCTCGGAGAGCGTCACCGAGTGCGCGTCGACCACCGCCACCACCTCGTCGACGAGCTGCCGCTCCTGCGCGCTGGCGGCGCCGGCAGCGAGGGCGAGGAGCAGCAAGGCGCGCATTGTCCGATCGTAACGAGCAGCTCGTGCTCCGGTCAATCGAAGGGTGCGCTCGTTGACCACCCGGAGGGCTGTGGTTACGGTACGCCCGGCCGTGAAAGACCCCTACGCTACCCTCGGTGTCGCCCGGAACGCGAGCGCCGAGGAGATCAAGAAGACGTATCGGAAGCTGGCCAAGAAGCTGCACCCGGACGTGAACCCCGGAGACAAGAAGGCCGAGGAGCGCTTCAAGGACGTCTCGGCGGCCTTCGAAGTGCTCGGCGATCCCAAGAAGCGCGCCCTGTATGACGAGTTCGGCGAGGTCGCGCTGCGCCCCGGGTTCGACGAGCAGAAGGCGCAGCAGTTCCGCGACTACCAGCGCGCCGCGGGGGGCGGGGAGCGGGCGGGCGGCTTCGGAGGGTTCGAGGGGTTCTCGGGCGGCGGCTTCGATCCCTCGGATCTCGGCGACCTGGGCTCGATGTTCGGGGACATGTTCGCCCAGCGCCGCCAGGGAGCCGCGCGCCGCCGGGCCTCCGAGCCGCTGGCAGGCGACGACATCGAGGCATCCATCGAGGTGGACCTGCGCGACGCGGTCCTCGGCGCAGAGCGGGAGATCACCCTCCAGCGCCCGGCGCGGTGCCCCGAGTGCAAGGGAAGCGGCGCGAAACCTGGGAGCAAGCCCCATCGATGCCCGCAGTGCAACGGCACAGGCGAGGTGAAGGTAGCGGGCGGACTGATGCGCGCCGCCTGTCCCCGCTGCCAGGGATCGGGAGAGATCAGGGATCCCTGCCCGCGCTGCGGTGGCGAGGGCACGGTGCTCGAGTCGGCGCGGCTGCGCGTGAAGATCCCGCCGGGCGTGGAGACCGGCTCTCGCGTGCGTCTCGCCGGGCAAGGCTCGCCGGGCGAGCGCGGCGGCGAGACCGGGGACCTCTACCTGCGCATCACCGTGCGGCCGCACGCGACGGTGCGCGTCGACGGGCGCGACCTGTCCCTCGACCTCCCCATCACCGTGGCCGAGGCGCTGCAAGGTGCGGAGGTGACCGCTCCCACCTTCGAGGGACCCGTGAAGCTGAAGATCCCGCCCGGGTCGCAGAGCGGCCGGCGGCTGCGCCTGCGGGGACGCGGCCTGCCCGCGCTGCGGGCCGGCGAGACCGGAGCACCGCGAGGCGACCTGTACGCGGTGCTGCAGATCGTCCTCCCCCCCGATTCGGACGCAGCGCGCGACGCGGCCTCCGAGATGCAGAAGCTGTACCCGCCCGACGTGCGCCAGGACGTGAGGCTCTAGATGGGATTGCTCGACCTGTTGGGGATCGGCGGCAGCAAGGAGGAGCGCGAGGCGCGCTCGGTGTCCAAGCTGCAGAAGAAGGCCGTCGAGAAGTACGGTCCGAAGGAGAACCGGCAAGGCGCCATCGAGGAGCTGGGGGAGCTGCGAACCCCGCGCGCCGTCGAGGCGCTCCTGATGCGCTACACGGTCCGCGTCGAGCCCGGCATCACCGACGACGAGGAGAAGCAGCGCGTGCTGGCGCTCTTGCAGCAGCCGGGCGCGGCCATCGCCGTGCCGGTCCTGAAGAAGTTCATCCTGGGTCGCGACGAGATCTCCTGGCCGCTCAAGGCCCTCTCCGACCTGGTCCCGGAGGCGGAGGTGGTCGCCTTCCTCGTCGAGGCGCTCCGGAAGGCAGCGGGGGAGTACAGCCGCGTCCCGGAGAAGAAGGTGCTGCTGCTTCACGCGCTGGCGCAGCACCGGAGCAGCGACGCGGTGCCCGCGGCGCTGCCGTTCCTGGAAGACATGGACGACGAGGTGCAGATCGCCGCCGCCCAGGCCATGGCCGTGCAGCAGGACGAGCGGGCCCGCGAGCCGCTCATCCAGCACTTCCTCCGCGCCCACGAGGGCAGCAATGCCCGCGTCCGCGAGGCGCTGGCCGGCCTGCTGGCGGACGCGCAGTTCGACGTGAAGGGCTACACCCCGAAGATGGAGGCCGCCCTGCCCCCTTCGTACAAGCTCGACTCGAAGGCCCGCGTCGTCCGGAAGACCTAGCCGCGGCAGCGTGAGACGACGCTCCTTCCGGGCGCGAATCGGGCGGTCTACGACTGGCGATCGATGCGCTGGCGCACCGCACCGGCGACCATCTCGATGGCCACCTCGTTGAGCCCGCCGTGCGGGATGATGATGTCCGCGTACCGTTTGGATGGCTCGACGAAGCCGTAGTGCATCGGACGGACGGTGCGGAAGTACTGCTCGACGACGCCGTCGAAATCGCGGCCGCGTTCCTTGATGTCGCGGGACAAGCGGCGCAGCACGCGGACGTCGGCGTCCGAATCGACGAAGACCTTCACGTCGAGCAGGGCCCGCACAGGTTCGAGCGCGAGCACGAGGATGCCCTCCAGGAGGACCACGTCGCCGGGGTTCACCCGCTGCGTCTCGCCGGTGCGCGAGTGCAGCGCGAAGGAGTACACAGGCTTCTCCACCGGCCGGCCCGCCCTCAGCTCCTCGAGGTGCTTCACCAGGAGGTCGGTGTCGAAGGCGTCCGGATGGTCGAAGTTGAACCCGCGGCGCTCCTCCAGCGGCATGTCGGAGAGATCGCGGTAGTAGGCGTCCTGGTCGAGCAGCGCGATGGGATGGCCGGCGAGGCGCTCCACCAGGCGCCTGGCCACGGTCGTCTTGCCGCTGGCGGTCCCGCCTGCGATGCCGATGGTCAGGGCGCGCAAGGTGCTTGCAGTGCATCCCATATCGGCGGGCCGATGGAAAGCCGCGAACGCTTGCGCAGTCCGATCCCCGTAGGCGAGGATGGCGGGCATCGATGGCCACCGACTCTCCCGAGCTCTCCCGCATCGCTGCCGAGGCGCTGGACATCGCGAAGAGCGCCGGGCAGGTGCCCACCACCGCCCACCTGCTGCTCGCCACCTTCACCGTGCCCGGCGCAGCCGACGTGCTCCTCCGCGAGCGCGGCTGCGACGAGGATCGCGTGCTCGACGAGCTGTCCCGCGCGCGCCCGTCGGAGACGCCCGAGCTGTTCGCGCAGGCGCTCGACCGGGCCCGGCAGCTCGCCGACGACTGCGCCACCCCGGCGGCTGACGGGCTCCACCTCCTCGTCGCGCTGGCTCGCCTCTCGCGCAGTGCCGCGGCTGCCCTGCTCGACCGGCTCGTCAACCTCGCCTCCCTCCGCACGACCGCACTGGGAT
>DATFUN010000015.1:0-6162 GCA_035260805.1 Myxococcales bacterium
AATGGCGACCACCCGGTCGCCGGTCTGGAGCCCCGCCGCGGCGGCGGGCCTGCCGGGCAGGACCAGCACGCGAGTGGTGGAGAGGTCGACGAAGCCGCGGGTCGTGTAGAGGCCCGCGATGATGAGGAACGCGACCAGGTAATTCACCCCGGGCCCGGCGGCGATGACCAGGAACCGGCGCCAGGCGGGCTTGTTGGCGTAGGAACCGGGATCGCTGGGATCCTGGGCGGCAGGCTCGTCGGGCGAGAACCCGGCGATCTTGCAGTACCCCCCGAGAGGGATCGCGCTCAGCCGGTAGTCGGTCTCGCCGTGGCGGAAGCCCGCGATGCGGGGTCCGAAGCCCAGCGAGTAAGTCTCGACGCGCATGCCGAGGAGTCGGGCGAGCACCAAGTGGCCTGCTTCGTGCGCCGCGATGAGCAACCCGAGGCCGACGACCGTCAATAGGATGGGAAGCACCCGGGGCAGTGTACTCGATGCATCCGTGCCGTGCAGGACCTACGTTCTGCAACGGACGGAAACCGCTCGAGGGACGACCATGCGTGAGCTGAACTGGGCCGTGCCGGCGTGCGCTCTCGCGCTTGCCTGCGCGAGCAGCCCGAAGCCGGTGCACAAGGTGGACGACTCCGGCCTGGCACGACTCGACGAGTTGCAGATGCAGCCGGTGGACGATGCGCGGGTCGAGCAGGGCCGGGCGCAGGACGCGCTGGCGCGCGCCCGGGCGAACGAGGCCGACGCGCAGGCCCGGCTGGAGGTGGCCAAGACCGAGCGCGGGGTCGCGGACGCGCAGATGAAGCGGGCGCTGGCCGAGCGAGATTTGCTGAAGAGGCAGTACGCGCCGCAGGACCAGCTCGTGCGCGCCGACGAGGAGGTGCGGGCGGGGCAGGATCGGATCCGCGCGGCCGACATGAAGCGGGCCTACCTCGAGCGCATGGTGCAGGTGGCCGAGGCCGACCGGAACGCGGCGGCGGCGCACGTGGAGACCGCGAACGCGATGGTGGAGCAGGCGAAGTTCCGCGCCATGAAGGCCGCCGACGTGCCCCAGGCGGGGTCGGCGAACGTGGGCGTGATCGACTCCCGGGTCGCCGAGTCGCAGATACGCGAGGCGCAGCTCCGCAAGCAGGCCGCCGATCTGCGCGCCGGCGCCGTCGACGCGTACAACAAGTGGCAGCAGACCGACGCCCGCGTCCGCACCCTGGCCCGCCCCGAACCGATGCGGGTCCCTCCCCCCTCCGGCCCCGAAGCGACGCGGTAACGACCGAAGATCAACGCTGCAGTTTGTCCTGCCGTCAGAGTTTGCGACGCTCGCCGGTTTTCGCCCAGCGGAAGTAGTCGCGGAGGATCTCGGCATGGTCGAAGCAGAGGGTGGTCCAGGGGATCTCGGATTCGGCGTACCAGCGCGCGTCCTGCGCGTCGTCGGCCGCCTGCAGGGTGCCGCCGCGGACGCGGCAGGCGTACACGGTGGAGATGGTGTGCTTGCGCGGATCCCTGCGCGGATCGGAATACGTGAACAGCTGCTCCAGGAGCTCCACGTCTAGACCCGTCTCCTCGCGCGCTTCGCGCCGGCAGGCGTGGCCGAGCTCCTCGCCGTAGTCCACGAAACCTCCGGGGAGCGCCCACCCCCGCGGCTCGTTCTTGCGCAGGATGAGCACCACGCGGCCGTCCGGACCCGCGATGACCGCGTCGGTGGTGGGCAGCGGGTTCTTGTGCTCGGGCATCAGGGCATGATCAGCCCGCCCGAGGCGGGCGGCGCGGCAGGCGGCTGGGCAGCGTCCTTGCGGTAACGACCCTCGAGCGCGTGGGCGAACAGCGCCCGGCAGAACGGGTTCCGGGCGCCCTGCTCCCCAGCGAGATCGCGCGAGACCGCGAGCGCGGTGCGGGCGGCGTCGAGGCGGCTCTCGGCCGCGAGGACGTGCGCCGTCTCCAGCAGGCGGCGCGCGTAGCGGGCGAGGCGCGGGCGCGTGAAGTACGCCTCGGCCGCCTCGTCGGCGGCCCGCTCGAACGCTGCCCGGCGCTGCCCGTCGTCGATGAACAGCCGGCTCACCGCGATCTCGTCGACCTTGAGCGCGAACGAGCGCAGCGCTTCTTCCTCTGGGATCCAGGCGCCCAGCAGCGGATCGGCGAACAGCGCGGCGCCGGCGAGGCGGTGCGCCAGCTCGCCGTCGGGCCCGAGCTCGATGGACGCCGCGGGGGGAGGAGGCGCCTCCTGCGGGGCCGGTCCCAGGATGCTGAGCGCGTCGGCGTAGGCCGGCGGCGGCGCGAATCCGTTGCGCGATCCTTCCTCGGCGGCCTGGGCGATCAGCCAGCGGGCGTGGTCCTTGGGCACCTCGACGCTGGTCACCACGCCCCCCTGGCGAGGCAGGCGCTTGGCGAAATCGCGAAAGTTCCGCCGTGACAAGGCGAGCGCATCGATGGCGAGGATGCCCTTCACGTCGGAGATCACCGCCTGCACCACCTCGACGCCGCCGCGAGTCGCGCGCGACCACCAGACGGCGCGCTCGCCGTAGGCGTCGATGGAGCTGGCGTAGCAGGCCGGCGCCTCGGCCTCGGGCGGCGGCTTCAGCACCGGCTCGCCGCGCGGCCGGATCTCCTGCACCTGCACGCCCCGCTGCTTGAGACGCTGCAGCTCGCGTTTGGCCTCCTTGACGAGCGATTTCCGGGGAGACGCCGTCAGCTCGACCAGCGCGTCCTGCCGCTGCGCGTCCCCTGCCGCGCGCACCAGGGCGAGCGCGAGCGGCTCCGGAAGGGCGGAGATGCGAAAAGCCACCTCCGGCTCGGCCGCCGCGCCCTCGGCCGAAAGGCCGGCGGACTGCGCCGTGCGCTCCTGCTGCAGGAGGCCGAGCAGCTCGCGCGCCTCGGAGATCTGCGCCCCGGTGCAAGGGCCGGCGCCCGCGCAGTCCATCTCCTCGGCGATGCTGTCCGGCTTGAGCCCGCCGTCCCGCAACAGCGCGAGCAGCTCGACCGTGCCGAGGTTATGTCCCGCTGCGGCCATGGCGCGGCGCACTCTAGGGAACACCGCCCGCCGAGGCAATGAGCTTCGGCGGGTGCCTTGGGCGAGGTAGAAGACGGGCACAAGGCCGTCGCCCTCGAGCGGAGGACCAGGCGCATGAAGGTCACGCTGCTCTACTTCGCCGCGGCCCGCGAGCGGGCCGGCGTTCCCCGCGAGACGGTCGAGCTCGGCTCGGGCGCCACCGCGGCCGATGCGCGCGATGCGGCCTGCGCCGCGCATCCCGGGCTGCGCGCGATCGTGGACCGGCTGCGGCTGGCGGTCGACCAGGAATTCGCCGGCGCCGAGAAGGTGCTCCGCGACGGGTCCGAGGTGGCCTTCATCCCGCCGGTGTCCGGCGGCGCAGGTGCGCACCGCATCTCGGACGGTCCGCTGTCGATCGAGGCGCCCGCCGCCGCCGTGATGGGGAACGATTGCGGCGCGGTGGTCAGCTTCGTGGGGACCGTGCGCGCGACCAACCGGGGGCGCTCCGTCGTCCGGCTCGAATACGAGGCCTATCCGGAGATGGCGCTGCGCGTGTTCGCGCGCATCGAGGAGGAGGCGCGCACGCGCTGGCCCGGAACGCGGCTGGCCATCCACCACCGCATCGGCAGCCTGGACCCGGGCGCCGTCTCGGTGGTGATCGCCGCCGCCTCGCCGCACCGCGCCGACGCGTTCTCCGCCAGCCGGCACGCCATCGAGGAGCTGAAGAAGGACGCGCCGATCTGGAAGCGCGAGCACTACCAGGACGGCTCGGAGTGGGTCGGCCTGGGGAGCTGAGCGGCAGCCGTGCAGGATTCCAGGTGCTCCGCTGTGGGTGTTTCTCCTCTTCGAAAAGCACAGCGCCGCCCTATCGGCGGCGACTGCCGAACCTGCTAAAATTTCCAGCGATGCAATCAGAGCCGCGCATCCTGCTCACCGGCGACTCCGCGTTCCGGTCCGGCGTGGGCGCCGCGCTGGGGGCGACGTGCACGATCGTGGAAGCGGCCAACGTCGCCGAAGCCGCCGATGCGCTCCTGGCGGCGCGGCCGGCCGCGGTGGTGGTCGATCTCCGCCCCGGCGGAGATGGGGACGCGGTCTGCCGGCGCATCAAGGGGGCCGCCGCCACGCGGCTCCTGCCCATCATCGGCTTCATCAGCGGCGACGGCGAGGCGACCGTGACCGCCCTCGATGCCGGCGCGGACCACGTCGCGCACTGGCCTCCCAGCGGCGCCGAGCTGCAGGCGCGCATCCGGGCCGTGCTCCGCTACCGCGCCGCCACCGAGCGCCTCGAGGACGCGACGCAGGTCATCTTCGCGCTCGCCAACGCCGTCGAGGCGAAGGACGCGTATACGGAAGGTCACACCGAGCGCGTCGGCGCGCTGGCCGACGAGGTGGGTCGCCTGGCAGGCCTCGACGACGAGACGCGCGAGGCGCTGCGCCAGGGCGGCGTCTTGCACGACATCGGGAAGATCGGGATCCCCAACGAGATCATCAACAAGGCCGGCCGGCTCACCGAGAAAGAGCGCATCGTGATGAACAAGCACCCCATCATCGGGGAGCGCATCTGCGAGCCGCTCAAGAGCCTGCGGCACCTGCTCCCCATCATCCGCTGGCACCACGAGCGACTCGACGGGACCGGCTACCCGGACGGGCTCAAGGGATCCAAGTTCCCGCTGCCGCCGCAGATCCTGCAGCTCTCGGACATCTTCGACGCGATCACCACCGACCGCCCGTACCACCGCGCGCGCACCCGCGCGGGCGCCATCGAGTTCCTCTACGGCGAGGCGAAGAAGGGCTGGCGCGACGTCGAGCTGATCGAGCTGGTCGCGCGGGCGGCCGAGTCGCTCGGCCTGGGGCGCACGCGCGAGGAGGAGATCCCTCCGCCGCCGGCCCCGATGGGCCAGTGGCGCACGGAGTAGCGTTCGCCGGGCCTCAGACCGAGGCCCGGATCTTGTCCAAGGCGAGCTATCGCGCGACTTGCATCCCGGCGCGGCGCGCGCGATATGGGCGCGCATGCTCCCCATCGACCTCTCGGGCAAGCGGGCGCTCGTCGCGGGCGTGGCCGACGACGGCGGATTCGGGTTCGCCATCGCCAAGGCGATGGCCGAAGCGGGCGCCTCGATCTGCGTGGGCACCTGGCCGCCGGCGCTCAACATCTTCGAGAACCTCCTGCGGCGCGGGAAGATGGACGAGTCGCGCAAGCTATCGGACGGCAAGATGCTCGAGTTCGAGCGCATCTACCCGCTCGATGCCGCCTACGATCGCCTCGAGGACGCGCCCGAGGACGTGCGCACCAACAAGCGCTACGTGGAGCGCGGCGACTACTCCATCGCTGGGCTCGCGGCGCAGCTGGTGAAAGACTTCGGCGAAAAGCCGATCGACATCCTGGTCCACTCTCTCGCCAACGGTCCGGAGGTGAAGAAGCCTCTCCTCGAGACGAGCCGCGCCGGCTACCTGGCGGCGGTCAGCGTCTCTGCGTACTCGCTCGTGGGCCTGCTCGCGCGGCTCGGCCCGCTGATGCGGCCGGGGGGCTCGGTGGTCTCGCTCACGTACATGGCCAGCGAGCGGGTGGTCCCGGGCTACGGCGGCGGCATGTCGTCCGCGAAGGCGGCGCTGGAGAGCGACACCCGCACGCTGGCGTTCGAGGCCGGGCGAAAGTACGGCCTGCGGGTGAACACCATCAGCGCCGGACCGTATGCCTCGCGCGCGGCGAGCGCGATCGGGTTCATCGACGAGATGGTGAAGTACTACGCGCAGAACTGCCCGCTCCCGCAGGAGCTCTCCGCCTCCGAGGTGGGGAACGCGGCCGCCTTCCTCTGCAGCACCCTGGGCAGCGGGATCACCGGCACCACCGTCTACGTGGACAAGGGTTACCACTCGATGGGCCGGACGGTGGCGTAGGCGGATCAGCCCCCGCTGCGAGCCGCGGCCGGTTCGGAGAGGATCCGGTCGAGCACGCCGCGCAGCTCCGCCTCGCCTGCGCCGGTGAGCGCGCCGACGTGGTTCCAGACCACCCGGGAGTCGCGGTCCAGCACGAGCATCGTCGGAAGCACGGACACCGAGAAGGCGTTCGAGGCGGTACCGTCGTCGAGCACCACCGGGAACTCGAGCCCGTTCTGGAGCAGGAACTCCTTCACCTGCGCTTCGCGGTCGGCCCCCGGCTCGTCGGTGTCCACCGAGAACAGATCGACGCCGCG
>DATFUN010000016.1:0-7402 GCA_035260805.1 Myxococcales bacterium
GACTCGGGTTGGTCCGCGGAAGTGCGCGTCCCGCTCCGAATCCTGCGGGTCCCCGACGGCGCGACCGAGTTTGGCTTCAACGTCTACCGCTACCTCGCCCGCCGCAAGGAGCAGGACCAGTGGCGGTACCGGCCGCGCGGCTCCTCGGGCGACGTGAGCCTGCTCGGGCAGCTCACCGGGATCCGCGGCATCCACCCGGTGCGTTCGCTGGAGCTGCGGCCCTACCTCGCCTCGCGCAGCACCCTGACGATGCCGGCGCCGGGACCCGCGACGGCCCCGCTCCGATTCGCGCCCTGCTCCTCGTTCGGCATCGGCGACAACGGGATCGCTGCCGGCTGCGCCGGGCTAGACCTCCGCTACTCGCTGGCCAGCGATCTGTCCCTCGTCGCCACCGTGAATCCCGACTTCGGCCAGGTGGAAGCGGACCAGCGGGTGCTGAACCTCTCCACCTTCGAGACCTTCTTTCCCGAGAAGCGGCCCTTCTTCACCGAGGGGCTCGACCTGTTCCAGTCCCCCCTGCGGATCAGCTTCGGCGGCGCCTACGGCGGCGACGCGTACCAGATCTTCTACTCGCGCCGGATCGGAAAGCCCCCGCCGGACTGGGACAGCGCGAACGGGACCTTGCTGTACCAGCCCAGCGCGCAGCCGGTGGGCGCCGCGACCAAGCTGAGCGGCACGGTCGGCGCGGCCGCGGTGGGCCTGCTCACCGCGTACGAGCCACGTCTCGAGGCGCAGGCGCTGCTCGACGGCCGGGTGGTGAGCCAGCGGACGGCGGAGGCGGCGCAGAGCGAGGTGCTGCGGGTCCGCGTCCCGCTCTCCGATCGGGCCCTGCTCGGGGTGGTGGCGACGGCGCGCGATCCCCTCTTCGCCCGCTCGGCTTCCGATCTCTCCCGACGGCACGCGCACGTCGGCGGGGGCGACTTCACCACCTTCGATGCGCACCGCGACTGGAGCTTCACGAGCCAGGCCGTCGGATCGCTGCTGAGCGGCGGCGACGCGGACGTGCAGGACGACGGGACGGTGCTGGGCAGCGGGTCCAGCGGCGTGGCGCTGAGCGGGAAGGTGCAGAAGAGCGCGGGCCCGCTGATCGGCTTCGTCAGCGGCGATTGGCTCTCGCCGCAGTTCACCGTCAACGACCTGGGCTTCATGAAGCGCGCCAACCTGTTTCGCGGGTTCGGCTACCTCCAGATGAGGGACGTCCACCCCTCCTCCTGGTACCAGCGCGCGCTGGTCGGGACCTGGATCCGTGAGGTGCGTGATTCGACGCTGCAGCTCGCGCTGGCGCAGGAGGTCGGTGTGGAGACCTACGCGCTGCTGGATTCGCAATGGGACCTGGGCTTCTTCGGATACCTGTCCACTCCGAGCGTGGACGACCGCGAGCTGCGCGACGGGACGCCCATCGAGCGCCAGGCCCTGCACGGCGGCGGAGCGAACTTCAACAGCGACTCGCGCAAGCCGGTGCAGGTCGGCGCCTACGCCGAGTATGCCCGGGGCCGGCCGCGATTCGAGCGGACCTACAACTTCGGCGCCTACCTCACGCTCCGCCCGCTGGCCCGCCTGGAAACGACGCTCTCGCTCGACTTCGTCCGCTCTGACGGAACCATCCGGCGGATCCGGAGGGCGGCCGCGCCGTCCAGCGCCGATCCGGACATGGGCAAGCTCGACCGCGCGACGGCTAGCCAGCGCGATCGCTTCTACCTCCTCGCCCCGCAGTCCTCGCGCTCGGTGAGCGGCATCGCCCGCGCCACCTACGCTTTCTCGCCGCATCTCACCTTGCAGCTCTACGGGCAGCTGTTCGGCGCCGGCGTGGCGTACGGCAATCCGCTTCGCGCCGACGTTCCGCCCGGAAGATCGACGGTGCGCCTGTCGCAGCTCAGGCCCGCGGTGGGCGACGAGCCGGAGCCGGACAAGGTCGACGACCGGCAGGCCGGGCTGAACGTGAACTTGATCCTGCGCTGGGAGTGGCGGCTGGGCTCCACCCTGTATCTGGTCTACGCCCACCAGAGCTCGGCCGACTTCACGCCGCGGCCGGGCGGGCTGGACCTGGGAGCCGAGATCGGCGCGGTCGCGAGCAGCGCCGCGACCCACGGCGACACCATCCTGGTGAAGATCGATCTGTTCAAGGCTCTCTAAAAGGGGGCAAGCCTTGCTACTCTGTCCGGATGATCCAGGCGGTCAAGGACCTGCAGCGGCTGCGCGAGATCAGCGCGGTCGTGGTGCGGCACGGGTTCGGCGAGCTGCTCGACCGCAGCCGGCTGTGGGACGTGCTGGGGCGCCGCGAGCCGGGCGAGCGCCCGTCGCCCGCCGAAATGCGTGCCACCAGCGCGCGGCGCTTCCGCGAGACGCTCGCCGACCTGGGGCCCACCTTCATCAAGCTCGGCCAGATCCTCTCCTCGCGCCCCGACCTCCTCCCGCCCGACTTCATCGCCGAGCTCTCGCAGCTGCAGGACAGCGCGCCGCCCATGCCGCTGGACACGGTGCTGCGCCTGATCGAGCAGGGGTTGGGACGGCCCGCCGCGGAGCTGTTCGCGCACATCGAGCCCGAGCCGCTGGCGTCGGCCTCCATCGCGCAGGTGCACCGCGCCCGGCTGCTCGACGGCGAGAGCGTGGTGGTCAAGGTGCAGCGGCCGGCGATCGAGCAGCAGATCCGCTCGGACACCGACCTGCTCTCCTATCTGGCGCGCTTCCTCGAGGGAGTGATCGAGGAGACCGGCATCTACACTCCCACCGGCATCGTCAGCGAGTTCCGCCAGGCGATGCTGATCGAGCTCGACTTCGAGAACGAGGCGCGCAACATCGAGGATTTCGCGAAGACGCACGCGGGCCGCGAGCTGGTGGTCATCCCGCGGGTCCTGCGCACGCATTCCTCGCGGACGGTGCTCACGCTCGAGGAGCTGGTCGGCGTGAAGCTCAAGACCGTGCTGGAGGATCCGGCCGCGGAGGGCGTCGACCGCAAGGCGCTCGCGCGCAACATCCTCGACGCCTCGTTCCACCAGCTGTTCGCCGATGGGCTGTTCCATGGCGATCCCCACCCCGGCAACGTGATCGTCCTTCCCGGCAACCGGCTGGGGCTCATCGACTTCGGCCTGGTGGGCCGCCTCTCCAAGGGCATGCAGGAGTCGATCATCCTGCTGGTGCTGGCGATCAGCCTGCGCGATCCCGACACGGTGGCGCGGCTGCTCTACAAGGTGGGCGTCCCCGACGAGCGCATCAACCTGCACCAGTTCCGCGCCGACATCCACGACATCCTCGACCGGTACCTGGGGCTCAAGCTGTCCGAGGTCAGCTCGACCACGCTGCTGCACGAGCTGACCGAGATGGCGCTCAAGTACCGGATCAAGATCCCCAAGGAGTACGCGGTCCTTTCCAAGGCGTCGGCGACCACCGAAGGGATCCTGCGGCAGCTCGACCCCGACCTCGACGTGGTGACCATCGCCCTGCCCTACGCCAAGAAGCTCCTCTGGGAACGCTACAACCCGACCTCGATGAGCGGAGGCGCGCTGCGCGCGCTGCTCCAGCTGCAGAGCTTCCTGCAGGACACGCCGCAGCAGCTCTCGCAGATCCTGATGGACCTGGAGGGCGGCAAGTTCCACGTCACCGTCCGCAACGAGGAGATGTCGAAGCTGAACCTGAACGTGAAGGCGCTGGGGATCCTCCTCTTCATGGGATCCATCGCCTCCGGGCTCATCGCCGGCGCGTTCTCGCTGGTCGGCCGCGCTTCCGACCCCGTCAGCGGCACCACCCACTGGCCGGTGGCCGCGCTGGTCGGCCTCGCGCTCGCCGCCATGCTCTTCGGGGCCGCGGTGACCTGGACGCTCGTCAGCGGGCGGCTCAAGAAGCTCTCCGTCCGCCGCTTGCTGAAGTGAGGATCGCCGCCGGACCTTGAGGCCGCGCGGCGATCACTTCCCTTCGTCCTCTGGTGGCGGAGCCGGAAGCGCGTCGATCACCGGCAGCCCTTCGACCACTTCGGGCCGCTGCAGCACGGTGGGCGCGGGAGGCAGCGGCGCCGGCTCGGGCGGAAGATCGATCAGGCCCTCCGCATCGGCGGCGAGCGCCGCCAGCGCGCCCTGCCGCGCCACCTCGAGCCAGGCGAACACGGCGCCGAAGGCGAGGCCGGCGGCGAGCCGCGGCGGAAGCGAAAGGAGCAGGACGGCGGGATCGAGGCCGGACCAGAGGATTCCGGTCAAGAGACCGGCGACGGCGGCGGCGACCGCCTCCAGCACCACGAAGGCGAGCTGGATGGCCACGCACGCGCCCATCCGCCGGCCCAGCACGCCCGAGGCGCGCGCGAACGCAGCAAGCCCGCCGTCGCCGAACGCGGCGGCCCGCACGAGCATCAGGCGCGCCAGCGCATCGAGCAGCACCGCGCCGGCGATCCCGACGCATCCGGCGAGCGCGAGCAGCGCGAAGGCGCCCGCCGTCGGCCGCGCCAGGATCGCCACCGCACCCCAGAAGATGCCCGCGGCGAGGGACAGGTCGAAGGCGAAGACCAGCGCCGCCGCCAGCGCTCCCGCGGCGGCGACCCGCGGGAACCCCTGCAAGGCGAGCGGCCAGAAGTGTCCCGGCGGCGGCCTGCGCTGGAGCTCCGCGTCGGCGGCGAGCACGGGTAGCGCGCCGGCCCAGAAGCCGATGCCCAGCGTCCAGGAGATCGCCGCCGCGGCGAGCGCCCCGCCGGCCAGCGCCCAGCGCATCTTCCCCAGCGCCACGGCCGCCACGGCGAGCCCGAGCAGCGGCTCGAGCCTCCCGGCCACCGCGGCGACGAGGATCAGCGCCGACAGCCAGGGCAAGACCGAGAGCAGGCTTCCCGCTCCGTCGAGCAGAGCTTTCCCGAAGGAAAGCTCCGGGTTCCGCGACGCGGCCCGGAGCCCGAGCCGGACCGCCTGGTGGGCGCGCAGCATCGGCGGGCACGTCTACCCCATCGCACCTCGCGCCGGAAGGTGCGCGACGGGTTCCTTGAGGGGCACATCTATAAAGTTCTACACTCAGTGAATCGGAATGCACTCGCATCTGGAGCCGTGCATGGCGGAAGCCGCTGACATCCCCTCGTCGGTCCTGGTGGTGGACGACGAGCCGATCGTGCTGCAGGTCTTCTCCCGCGTGCTGAGCGAGAAGGGCCTGCGCACGCGGACGGCATCCAGCGCCGAGGAGGCGCTCAAGCTGCTCGAGCAGGGCGGCATCGCCTGCGTGCTGGTCGACAAGAACATGCCGGGCATGGACGGGATCGAGATGCTCCGCCGGGTCCGCGAGGCGCAGCCCCACTGCGCGTTCATCGTGATGACCGGCTATGCCTCCACCGAGTCGGCCATCGAGGCGCTCCGCCTGGGCGCCGTCGACTACCTGCAGAAGCCGTTCGATGACCTGGACGTAGTGGCCCAGCGGATCGAGGACGCCATCCAGCAGGTGCGAGGGGAGCTCGAGCGCTCGGCCACCCTGGCGCGGCTGGGCGCGTTCGAGGACGGCGAGCCGCCCGCCCCCGAGGACGAGGGGGACCCCGGCGCGCCCATCCAGATGCTGGAAGCGCGCGTCCGGCAAGCCACCGAGGATCTACGGGCGCGCTGCCTGCAGCTTTTGTCGCGGCTGGTGGCCAGCAAGGGCGCCGGGCGCGAAGTGCTGCTCTCCGGCGAGCGGATCCTCGACGAGGTGAGGCGTGCCCGCAGCACGAGCACGGGCGAGGACATGGCCCGGATCGAACGGCTGATGGAGGAGCACCTGGCGCTCGCGCGCCACGCGCAGAGCCGGTAGCAGCGTCGCGCACAGCACCACACGTTTTTCTCCCGTTGGGAAATTGATGGCGCTGCAAACCGTGCCCTACAGTCGATGAGCAGACGGGTGCACCGTCGGCGCGCTTCTCGGAGACCGCCCTCGATGTCGTTTCGCGCCCGCCTCTTCGCGTTCCTCGCCTTGACCGGCGTGTTGCCCGTGGCGCTCCTGGGATGGCTCTCGTTCTCGCTCCACCGCGCCGAGGTGGAGCGCACGGTGAGCCGCGCCCAGGCCTCGGTGGCGGCCGAAGCGGCCCGCAACGTGGAGCGCACGGTGGCGAGCGCCATCGACGGGCTGCGGCTGTCGGTGGGCGCGCTGCCGCTCGGCCAGCTCTCCGATGCCGAGCTGGCGTCGGTGCTGCGCATTCCTTACCGGCAGCTTCCGGCGCTGGGCGCGGTGGCGCTCCTCGGCAACGACGGCAAGCTGCTCGCCCCGGCCGTGTACGAGACGGGCGCGCAGAAGCCCGACGCGTTCTCCGATGCCGACCTGCAGTTGCTGCTCCGGCACGCTCCCCTGCAGCTCGCCGGAGAGACCGGCACCGCGCTGGGCCTGCCCTACCGCGGATCGAGCGGGACTACCCGGCTGCCCGTGGCGCTGCGGCTCGAGCGCGGGCGCGTCCTCGCCGCGGAGATGTCGCTCAAGGAGATCGCCACGCGGCTCTCGCAGCTTCCGGGGACGGCATTCCTCGCCGGCCAGGGCGGCGCCGCGCTCGCCGGGCTCGCCGAGCTGTCGCCCGACGAGAGCCAGCTGGCGGCCGCCGCGGTCTCCTCCCGCGCGCCGCTTTCGCGCCTGGTCCGGCGCGCGGACGGGTCGGAGTGGCTGGCGGCCGCGGCGCCGGTGGGAGGAATGGGCTGGGCAGTCGGCGTCGCCCAGCCGGCCGGCGCGGCGTTCAGCGGAGCCGCGCGCGTGCGCCACTACACGATCTTCTGGATGGGGGTCGCGCTGCTGCTCACGGCGCTCCTGGGCGCGCACCTTTCGCGCGGCCTCTCGCAGCCGGTGCGCCAGCTCACGCAAGGCGTGCGCGCGCTCGCCGAGGGACGCTACGACCAGAAGGTCCTGGTGGACAGCGGCGACGAGCTCGGCCAGCTCGCCGGGGGGTTCAACCAGATGGCTCGCGAGATCCGCCGGCGCGACGAGGAGATCCGCGCCTGGAACGCCGAGCTGCAGCAGCGGGTCGAGCACCGCACCGCCGAGCTGAAGATGGCGCAGGACCAGATCCTGCGCACCCGGCGGCTGGCGGCGATCGGCTCCCTGGGGGCGGGGATCGCGCACGAGCTGAACAACCCGCTCACCGCGGTGGCCGGGCTCATCTCGCTGGCGCGCAAGCAGCTCGGCGAGGCGTCCCCTCAGGCGGACACCCTCAAGCAGGCACTGGAGCAGGCGCGCCGGGTGAGCAAGATCGTCGGCGACCTGCGCCAGTTCTCCGAGCAGGAGAGGACCCACGGCGGCCGCCGCTTCCCGCTCTCGCAACCGGTGCAGAGCGCGCTCGACCTCTACGCCGAGGAGCTGCGCGAGAGGCGCATCGAGGTCCGGCAGGAGCTGAAGGACGGCCTGCGCGAGGCGCAGGGCGATCCGGTGCAGATCCAGCAGGTCGTCGCGCACCTGGTGCAGAACGCGATCGCCGCGATGCCCCAGGGCGGCG
>DATFUN010000017.1:0-2999 GCA_035260805.1 Myxococcales bacterium
AGGGCGACGGGCTGCGCGGGTTCTTCTGGCCGCGCACGAAGTACGAGTCGGACGCCGAGCGCGAGGGCTACGCAGAGCGCATCCGCGAGGCGCTGCGATAGGCCGCCATGCAGCGCATCCGCGGCGACAAGGTGGACGTGCTGGCCTGGGCCGAGCCGGGGCAGATCGAGTCGGTCGCCCTGGACCAGCTGCGCAACATCGCCAAGCTGCCCTGGGTGTTCCACCACGTCGCGGCCATGCCCGACGTCCACTACGGCAAGGGCGCGACGGTCGGCTCGGTGATCGCCATGAAAGGCGCCCTCTCTCCGGCGGCGGTCGGGGTGGACATCGGCTGCGGCGTCGCGGCCGTCCGAAGCAGCCTGACTGCGAAAGATCTGCCCGACTCGCTGGGCGGGCTGCGCAGCGAGATCGAGCGCGCCATCCCCGTCGGGTTCGAGCAGCACAAGCGGCCGGTGCAGGGCGACCCGGAGCTGTGGCGCGAGTTCGGGGACCTGACGCCCGCCGTGCACGACCTGGAATCCAAGGCGCGCCGCCAGGTGGGCACCCTCGGCGGCGGGAACCATTTCCTCGAGCTGTGCCTGGATACGGACGACCGGGTCTGGCTCATGCTGCATTCGGGGTCGCGCAACATCGGGAAGACGCTGGCGGAGATCCATATCGGCCGGGCGAAGAAGCTGGCCCACAACCAGGGCCTGCCCGACCGCGACCTGGCCGTCTTCCTGGCCGGGACTCGCGAGATGCAGGAATACCGGCGCGACCTGTTCTGGGCCCAACGGTACGCCCGGGCCAACCGCCAAGCGATGCTGCAACTCTATCGAGACGTGCTGCGGCGCTTCCGCCCCGACGTCCGATTCGCGGACGCGGTGCAGTGCCACCACAACTACGTGGCCGAGGAGGTGCATTTCGGACAGGAAGTCCTGGTCACGCGCAAAGGCGCGATCCGGGCCGGCAAGGGCGAGCTGGGGATCATCCCCGGCTCGATGGGCACCCGGTCGTACGTCGTCCGCGGACTGGGCAACCCGCAGAGCTTCGAGAGCGCCTCGCACGGCGCCGGGCGCCGGATGAGCCGCGGCGAGGCGAAACGGCGCTTCACCGTGAAGGACCTGCGCGAGCAAACGCAAGGCGTCGAGTGCCGCAAGGACGGGGGCGTCCTGGACGAGATCCCCGCTGCCTACAAGGACATCGGCCAGGTGATGCAGCAGCAGCGCGACCTGATCGAGGTCGTCGCCGAGCTGCGACAGGTCCTCTGCGTCAAGGGCTGACGGGATGCTGACATGGCTGTCAGATCGACAGCCTCTTATCCGACGGTCCACGGGACAAGTTGCGGTCGTGTCGCCGGCCGGACGGATCCAAGTCCGCGGAATCACATGGCGCGCATTTTTTTTGAATCGTGGCTCACCCGTTGCACGTCAGAGAGGCATGAGCGTGTTCAAGACCATCAGCCTGGTCTGCGCGGGGGCCCTGCTCGCCTTCGCAGGCACCGCGGTCGCCGCCCTCATCTGAGGGCGCCCCCGGGTCGGTTCGTCGCATCGGGTGCGGCTGCGCCGCATCTTGAAACAGATGGCGACCCGGCCCCAGAAGGTGCAACCGTCACATCGCCGCGTCGTCTGGACCATGGCGGTCGCGTCGGGCGCGGCGGCAGCCAACCTGTACTACAACCAGCCTCTCCTGCCCGACATCGCCCGGACCTTCGGAGTGCCCGATCATGCCGTCGGCCTGATCCCGACGCTGACGCAGATCGGATACGGAATCGGGATGCTTCTCGTGGTGCCGCTCGGCGACAGCCACGAGCGGCGCAAGCTGGTGCTGACCCTGACCGGCCTGGTCACCCTGGCATTGCTGGGCGCGGCCGCGGCGCCTTCGCTCGCCGTCCTCGCGCTGGCCGGCGTGGCCATCGGCGTGACGACTTGCGTGCCGCAGGTCCTGGTGCCCTACGCGGCGACGCTCGCCGCACCCGAGGAGCGCGGCCGCGCGGTCGGGATCGTGATGAGCGGGCTGCTCTTCGGCGTGCTGCTCTCGCGCACCCTGGCGGGCGTCATCGGGGAGGCGCTGGGATGGCGCGCCGCGTACCTGTTCGGGGCCGGGCTGATGGTGCTGATCGGCATCATGCTGCGCCTGGAGCTTCCTCCCAGCCGGCCCGCTGCGCCGATGCCCTACCGCGCTCTCTTGCGATCGTTGCTGGCGTTGGTCCGAGAGGAGCCCGAGCTGCGGCTGCGCGCGTTCCTCGGCGCGGTGACGTTCGGGGCGCTGACCGCGTTCTGGGCCACGCTGGCGCTGTACTTGCGCGACCTCCCGCCGCACTACGGTCCGCGGACCGCTGGCCTCTTCGGGCTGGTGGGAGTGACCGGCGCGCTGGCGGCGCCCCTGGTCGGCCGCGCAGCGGGCACGCGCAGCGATCGGCGCATCAACGTCGTCGCCATCGCAGCCATGCTGGTCGGCTTCGCCGTCCTCGCCGCGTCCGGGGGTCACCTGCTCGGCATCGCCGCCTCCGTGGTGCTGCTCGACTTCGGGGCCCAGGCCAACCAGATCTCCAACCAGACCCGGATCTTCGCCCTGCGCCCGGAAGCGACCAGCCGGGTGAACACCATCTACATGGTCGCGTACTTCTCGGGGGGAGCGCTGGGCGCGTACGCGGGGGCGGTGGCCTATTCGGCGTGGGGGTGGATCGGGGTTTGTGCCCTGGGCGGAGCCATCTGCGCCGCGGGGCTCGCGGTGGTGTTGCGGCGGTAGTCGCCGCCGATGAGGCAGCGCTCTGCTTTTGAGTGCCCGGAAAGGGATCGCCCGACTGCTTGGCAGCTGCGGTCCTGCAGGGCAAGATTCACCCCTCGCGAAACCATCCCTGAGGGAGAACCCGATGCGATCGATGATACCGGCAGGCAGCGCAGTCCTCGTCGCCCTATACACGGTGAGCGCCGCCCGTGCAGCCGATCCGCATCCCAACGGTAGGGTGGGCACCACGTTCCCTGCCGACTTCCCGCGCATCATCGACCGGTCCCTCG
>DATFUN010000018.1:0-3571 GCA_035260805.1 Myxococcales bacterium
AACTCGTCGAGCTTCTCGTTCACCGTGCTCTCCTTCTGCGCGAGCTTGGCGCCCTCCGCCACGACCACGATGGAGAAGTTCTTCCCCTGGGTGCGGTGCCGGTTGCGGATGTGCTCGCAGACCTTCTCGATGTCGATGGGCCGCTCGGGGATGAGAATCGCGTCGGCGCCGCCGGCCATGCCCGCGTGCGTGGCGATCCAGCCGGCGTGCCGGCCCATCACCTCGCAGACGATCACGCGCTTGTGGGCCTCGGCGGTCGAGTGCAGGCGGTCGATCGCCTCGGTGGCGATGCCCACCGCGGTGTCGAAGCCGAACGTCAGGTCGGTGCCGGAGAGATCGTTGTCGATGGTCTTGGGCACCCCGACCATCTTCACGCCCATCGAGGAGAACTTGGTGGCGACGCCGAGGGTGTCCTCTCCGCCGATGGCCACCACCGCGCCGACGTTCAGCGCCTTCAAGTTCTTGAGCACCATCTCCGGCCCGTTGGCGGGCTTCTTGAAGGGGTTGGTGCGCGAAGTGCCGAGGATGGTGCCGCCCAGGTGGAGGATGCCGCTGGTCGCCTCGCGGGTGAGCCGGTCGTGCAGCGGCGGATCGAGCAGGCCGCGCCAGCCTTCGCGGATTCCCATCACCTCGAGCCCGTGCTGCTCGCCCCTGCGGACGACCGCGCGGATCACCGCATTGAGACCCGGGCAGTCGCCGCCGCCCGTCAGGACCGCGATCTTCATCGGAACGGCCTCCTCGAAAAGCTTGAAAGACGCTCCATCCATCGCGCCGATTCCCGCGCGCCGCAAGAACGCATTCGCCGCTTCCGCATGCCTCGTGCGGCGGCAGCGTTGGAGGCGCTCAGGAGTGGAGCTTCCTCCGGGTGACCATCACCAGCGGTCCCAGGAAGAGGTGTTTCTCGGTGTAGGCCTGGCCGGCGCTGCTGCGCCCGGTCGGCCGCTCGAGCCACTGGCGCGCGAGCACCTCTCCGTGATGCGCCAGGCCGCCGATGAGGGACGGGTCGCCGCGTGCCAGGTAGCGCTTCAGCAGGGGCCGGAGCAGGGCCTCGAACTTCTCCTGGCCGAGGCGAGCGTGGCGGCGGTCGGGATCGAGCTGCCCGTCGAACCGCGGGCCGATGTGCAAGAGCTCGTGCAGGAGCGTCGCCACGCGCTGCTCGGGCGTGGAGGCGCGGAAGAACTTCGGGCGCAAGGTGACGCAGTAGAGCGCCCGCCGCCCCTTGATGGTGACCCGGGCCCGCGCGTTGCCTCCGAGGGGACGGATGGTCGCGCGGGAGCCGCGCCGCGCTTCTCCGGCGATGAAGAGGATGCGGGCAGGGCGGATGTGGGAGAGCTCCGGAAGGGCGCGCACCATGTCCGCCACCACGCGGCGGCACAGCAAGGTGGCGTTGGGACGCTCGGCGCGTCGCGCGCGCACCTTGGCGATCACCACCCCGGCGCCTCCGCGCTCACTCCGTCCTCCATGGTAGCACGCGCGAAGGTGTCCACCCCTTCCGCGCCTTCGGTAGATTTCACGGATGTCTTCCGGCGGCAGGCAGTACTGGATCCGCACCGAGCAGGGTCGGGTCTGGGGGCCATACCCGATCGACGCGCTGGAGCGGCTCCGCGGCCAGCTCACCGAGAAGGCGCAGGCCTCGCTCGACGGCAAGCAGTTCCGCTCCGGGATGGATTTCCCCGAGCTGCGCTCGCTGCTCGTCGCCCGCCAGGCGGCCGCGCCCGCGGCGCCGCCCACGCCTCCCCCGCCGCCCAAGGAGCGGCCCACGCCTGCTGCCGGGATGTACGTCGGTCCGGCGCTGCGGGCGATGCTGGAGGGGGCTGCCGGAGGGCGCAAGCAGGTCGAGGAGCCGGCCGCGGCGACCGCGCCGGAGAAGCCCGCGCCGCCCAGGCCAGCAGGCCCGCCGGTGATGCGGCCAGCGGCGGTGATGCAGTCCGAGAAGCTGGAGCTGGCGGAGCAGGGCAACCTCGCCGACGTCTCGCCAGTCCGTCTCTACGCGCTCGCGGCGCTCGCTGGGGCGAACGGCTGGCTGGAGCTGCACTTCGAGTCGGGCCGCACCATCAGCTTGAGCTTCCGGCGCGGCGCACCGGATCACCTCTCGACCGACGACGCCGAGCTGTCGCTGTCGCGCTTCCTCCAGGCGCGCAAGGTGGTCACGGCCGAGCAGGCGTCGCAGGCGGAAGCGCATGCGACGAAGACCGGCGTGGACGTGGTCTCCGCCCTGTTCCAGCTCCAGTTCATCCCGCCGGCGGACGCGCACAAGCTGCTCGGCGAGCACGCGCTGTTCCTGCTCGATCGCGCGATCGAGGCCGCGCGCGGCACCTTCTCCTTCCAGAAGGATGCGCCCTCGCCGCCGGGCGCGTTCGCGCTGGGCCACAAGTGGACGCTCCTCGCCGAAGCGGTGCGGCGGCTGGATCCCGCCCCGCTGCGCGCGCGCCTGGGAAAGCAGCTCGCCTGCGTGGTGCAGCGCTCGGGGGGCTCGAGCATCGGGAAGCTGGAAGAGCTGGCGCTGACCGCGCAGGAGGCGCGCCTGTATGCCTCCGTCGACGGCACGCGCACCGGCGAGGAGCTGGTCGAGCAGCACGGCGCGACGGGGACGCTGCGCCTCCTGCACCTGTTGACCGAGTTGAAGCATCTCTCGTTCGGGGAGGCGGCGGAGGCACCGCGTCCGGCTGCGCCTCCTCCCCCGCCGCCACCGCCCGCCGCTGCTGTCTCCGAACCTCCCCCGCCAGCTCCGCCGCCGCCTCCCGCCGCGAGGCCGACGCCGCCTCCGCAGGCCCGGGCGGCCGCGGCTCCGCGCCCGACACCCGCGCGGGGGGCGGCGCCGGCCGCGAAACCGGCGCCCGCTCCGCCCAAGCCTGCAGCGCCCACCCGCACGTATGCGACGCCTCCTGTGGACGAGACGCCGCAGGCGCAGCTCGCGCGCCTGAAGGGCGTGGTCGGGCGCCTCGAGAAGGGGACGCACTTCGAGGCGCTCGGGCTGGACAAGAAGGCGACGGCCGCCGACGTGAAGAAGGCGTTCGTACTGCTCGCCCGGGACTTGCACCCCGACACGGTGACCGATCCGTCGCAAGGCGAGCTGCGCTCCGTGAAGGAGGGCCTGTTCGCGCGCGTGAACGAGGCGGCGCAGGTGCTGGGCGACGACGCGCGGCGCAAGGAGTACGAGGCCGAGCTGACCGGCGACAAGAAGGACGTGGACGTAGGGCGCATCTTCGACGCCGAAGAGAAGTTCCAGAAGGCGGAGATCTTCATCAAGGCGCGCAAGTACAAGGAAGGAGTCGCGCTGCTCGACGAGGCGATCCAGCTCAACGACACCGAGGCAGAGTTCTACGCCTGGCGCGGATACGCGCGCTTCCTCCTGGCCGGCGACCGCAAAGTGGCCTTCGACGACTGCGCCTCCGAGGTGAAGAAGGCGCTCAAGCTGGTCGACCGCTGCCTGCCGGCGCATCTCTTCCTCGGCCACATGCACAAGGTGGTCGGCAACCTCAAGGCCGCCACATCCTCCTTCCAGCGCGTGCTCGACCTGGACGAAAAGCACGTCGAGGCCCAACGCGAGCTCCGCCTGATGGGCAAGAAA
>DATFUN010000019.1:0-16659 GCA_035260805.1 Myxococcales bacterium
CTCCGTACGAGACCGTCACCGCCGAGCTGTACCTGGCGAAAGCGCGCGAGGAGAGCGGACGCGCCCAGTACGGCGCCGCCGAGGATCTGGCCAGGCAGAGCCTGCGGTTCGCCCGCGAGGCGGTGGATCGGGCCGGCAGCGGCCAGCGCGCCGGCGCCGCGGCCGATCCCGCGCCTGCGTCCCCGGCGACGGTGACGCGGCCGCAGGCCGCGCCCGAGCAGCCCCCGACGAGGAACCGGTAGGATGCGGCGCTCCCTTTGCGCGCTCCTGATCGCGCTCTGCTCCTGCGCCACCGGCGGCGCCGTGCGCGAGCGGATGCGGCTGGTCGAGAACGACCTGGCCGTCGCGCGCAAGCAGCGCGCCGATCAGTGCGCCCCTCGCGATCTCGCCGCCGCCGAGGCGAACCTTCGCTTCGCCGAGCTGGAATTGTCGCAAGGCAACGGGGGCCGGGCGGACGACCACGTCGCGCTCGCGCAGCGCGCTGCCCACGCCGCGGTGGCTGGCTCCCAGCAGTGCGGCGCCGTCAGCGTGGTCATCCGCGAGCAGCCCGGGCGGCCGGTCGCCAGGGTGGCCATGACCGACGCGGACGGCGACGGCGTGCCCGACGTCGAGGACTTCTGCCCCGAGGTCCCGGGGCCCGCCTCGAACCACGGCTGCCCGCTCAGCGGCGACCGCGACCGCGACGGGATCACCGACGACATCGATCGCTGCCCCGACCAGCCTGGACCCAAGGACAACTTCGGATGTCCGTGGCCCGATCGCGACCGCGACGGCGTGGCCGACAAGGACGACCGCTGCCCCGACGAGCCCGGTCCGAAGGAGAACTTCGGCTGCCCCCGCAAGCAGACGCTGATCATCGTCCGCAAGGACCGGATCGAGCTGAAGCAGCAGATCCATTTCGCGCCCAACAAGGCGATCATCCTCAAGAACAGCTACCGGGTCCTGCGGCAGGTTGCGCGCGCCTTGAAGGACGCGCCGGCGGTCATGGTGCGCGTCGAAGGGCACACCGACAACGTCGGGTCCCGCAACCACAACCTCAAGCTGTCGCAGGAGCGCGCCGACTCGGTGAAGGAGTTCCTCGTCCGGCAGGGCGTGCTGCGCTCGCGCATCGTCTCCGAAGGCTTCGGACCGGCGCGGCCGATCGCGCCGAACACCAACCGGGCGGGCCGCGCGGCCAACCGGCGCGTCGAGTTCCGCATCGTCGAACCGGCCCCGTCCTCTCCGGCCCGTCCGCCCGGCCAGGCTGCTCCGCCCGCGCAGACCACCTTGCCCGTGCAGACGACAACCCCGGCGCAGACCGTGCCGCCGCCGGACAGAACGCAGCAGCCGCAGACTGCTCCGCCCGAGCAGACCGCTCCCCCAGCGCAGGCGGCGCCGCCCGGCGACACGCCTCCGCCCGCCCAGACAACTCCGCCGAAGGCCCCCGGCAGCGGCCAGTGACCCCGCCGGTGCGGGTCGGCAGCGCCGAGGCGCCGGACGGCGCCGTGCTCTGCTGGCGCGCCGAGGGTGCGGGTCCTGCGCTGCTCTGCTCGAACGGAATCGGAGTCTCGACCTTCTTCTGGCGGCGGCTCGCGCAGCATTTCGCGCCCACCCACACGGTCGTGACCTGGGACTATCGCGGGCATGGCCGCACGCCGGTGCCCGAGCATCCCGAAGGCGTCACCGTGGCGCAGTGCGCGCGCGACCTGTGGACCGTGGCGGATCGCGTGGGCGCAGGCGAGGCCGTGCTGCTCGGGCATTCGATGGGCGCGCAGGTTTCGCTGGAGGCCTACCGCCTGCGCCCCGCCGGTGTGCGCGCGCTGGTGCCGGTGATGGGCGCCGCGGGCGGGGTGTTCGGAAGCTTCGTGGGCGGGGCAGCGCTGACGCCCGTGCTTACGCTGCTGCTCGAGGTGGTCGCGCGCAACGCGTCGCTGGCCGAGAAGGGGCTTCGCGCGGCGCTGCAGCTACCGTTCGTCTGGGAAGCGGTCCGCGCCCTGGGCATGGTCCACCCCGACCTCTGTCCGCGCGAGGAGTTCGAGCCCTACTTCCAGCACCTGCTGCAGCTCGATCTGCGGGCCTACTTCGCGCTGGCGCGCGACCTGCTCTCGCACGATGCGAGCGCGCTGCTTTCGGAAGTGCGGGTCCCCACGCTGGTCGTAGCGGGCGAGCGCGACCTCTTCACGCCGGTCGCGCGATCACGCGAGCTGGCGGAGCGGATCCCCGGAGCCGAGATCCTGGTCGTGCGCGGCGGCACTCACGCCGCCCTGGTCGAGCAGCCCGAGCTCATCTCCCTGGCGGTGGAGAAGTTCCTCCGCCTGCACGGCGTATCTTGAGAACGCCGTCTACTTCTGGCGGTAGGTGATGCGGCCGCGGGTCAGGTCGTAGGGGGACAGCTCGAGCTTGACCCGGTCGCCAGGCAGGATGCGGATGCGGAACTTCCGCATCTTGCCCGAGGCGTACGCCAGGACGGAGTGCTTGCTGTCCAGCTCGACGCGGTAGTTCCCGCCGGCGAGCTCTTCGCGCACCGTTCCTTCGACCTCGATGCCTTGCTCTTTCTCCGACATGCCGCCCCGTTCTTATCCGAGCTTCCTCGGGCCCGCCAAGATTCCAGCCTTGCGAACGCGCGGCAGTATCACGCCCGTCCCGGGCCGGCAACCGTCGCGTTCAAGCGCGATCCAGGCGGACCGTTCCGGGCAAGACCCGGTCGAGCGCGAACGTCGAGACCCGATCGGCCAGGGCACGGCCCGGCAGCTCCGGCAGGCCGGACAGCGCGCACAGCCGCGCGACGATCTCGCGTGGATCGCGGCCCGCCGCCCGCAATGCAGACAGCGATGCCGCGCGGTCGCGCTTGGACAGCCGCTCGCCGGACGTGCCGGCGACGAGGCCGGCATGCGCCCACCGCGGCTGGCGCAAGCCCAGCAGGCGATAGAGCAGGATCTGCCGGGCGGTGGAGGGAAGCAGGTCGTCGCCTCGCAGCACCTGGGTGATGCCCATCGCCGCGTCGTCGACGAGCACCGCGAGCTGATAGGCGAAGATGCCGTCGGCGCGGCGCAGCACGAAGTCGCCGACCGCCGCCTGCGGATCGAACTCCTGCGCGCCCTGCAACTCGTCGTGGAAGGCGATCGGGCCGGGCGGGACGCGCAGGCGCAGGGCGGGCGCGCGAGTGCGCCGGCGCTCCGCCCGCTGCGCCGCGCTCAGGTGCGCGCAGGTGCCCGGATAGGGCGGTCCGTCGTCCTGGGGACCGTGCGGCGCGCTCGCCGAAGCGATCTCCGCGCGCGAGCAGAAACACTCGTAGACCTGGTCGCCCAGACGTGCCAGCGCGGCCTCGTAGAGGGCGGTGCGCTCCGACTGGCGATAGGGGCCGCGCCCGCCCAGATCGTGGCCGGTCCGCGGGTCGGGACCCTCGTCCCAAGTCAGGCCCAGCCAGGCCAGCTCTTCCAGCTGGCGCGCCGCCAGGCCCGGTCGGACGCGGGGCCGGTCGAGGTCCTCGACGCGCAGGGTGAATCCGCCACCCTCCGACCGGGCCCACAGCCAGGCGAGGATGGCGGTCCGCGCGTTGCCGAGGTGCAGCTCGCCGGTCGGGCTCGGGGCGAATCGGCCGCGCTCGGTCATCGGGCGCATCCTCGTGAGCGAACGGACATCAGCAAGGTCTGGCTTCCTGAATCCAAGACGTCTGCCGCCGCATCGAAACGCTCGAAACGCCCGGAGGCAGGCACCATGAACCCCCTGGTACATGGGAGCGCACGCGCCGTGAAGACCGACGTCTTGTCGACGAGGCAGGTCGCCCAGCTGCTGGGCGTCGGGGAGGCGACCGTCAAGAGGTGGGCAGATGCCGGCGAGATCGACTGTTTCCGCACGCCCGGC
Source organism: Myxococcales bacterium (assembly GCA_035260805.1). Lineage (GTDB taxonomy): Bacteria > Myxococcota > Myxococcia > Myxococcales > 40CM-4-68-19 > VBKO01. Next base: position 3,844 of record DATFUN010000019.1, read on the forward strand.
GGGCACCGCAAGTTCCGGCTCCGCGACGTTACCGCGTTCGTGCAGCGGCGCAACTACCAGGTGGCCGAGACGTTGCCGGCCCAGCTGACGCCCGGCGAGGAGGCCGGGGGTGACGAGGCCATCGCCGCCGTCGAGAAGAGCGCGCTGGCAGGCGATGCATCGTCGCTGGTAGCGCAGATGGCCGCGCTGAGGCTCCACGGCCACGACCTGGCAGTCATTTTTGACGATGTCGTCGCGCCCGCGCTGCAGCGGATCGGGTCCCGGTGGCAGGCGTGCAACCTGAGCATCGCCGACGAGCACGTGGCCACGCAGGCGGTGGTGGAGGCCATCGCCCGGGCGCAGCCCTTGGCCGAGGCTCCCGGAGAGCCCAACCGGGGGGACCGGGGAACCGCCGTGGTGGCGGCCGTGGCGGGCGAGCAGCACGACGTCGCGCCGCGCATGGCGGCGTGCCTGCTCCGTGCGCGCGGGTTCGAGGTGCTCGCGCCCCTGGCGGCGACTCCCGCCAAAGACCTCGCCGACCTGGTGCAGCGCAGCCGGGCGCAGCTGGTTGCGCTCGCTTCCACGGTGCCGGCCGAGGACCGCGCTCTGCAGGACCAGATCGAGCTGGCTGCGCGCGTGGCCCGGAACGCGGGAGGCCGGGTGGTGGTCGGCGGAGCGGGCATGGCGCGGATCGCGCTGCCCGACGACGTCTACCTGCTGCGCAACATGCGCGAGCTGACGGAGCAGATCGAGGCGGTCGGACGCCGCCGCCCGACCCCACGCGCTTGACCTTCGGGGCGCGCGGCACCTATCGACGGCGACTTGTGCCGTGGTATGACGCCCGGCTCTCGTCTCGTACCGGAAGCGATCAGCCCGGAAGCGATCAGCGCATGACCGACAAGTCGAAGCCGCCGTCGTTCGAAGACATCATGAAGGCCGCCTCCCGGCCCCCGGAGCCCGAGCGCAAGGAGCCGAAGAAGCCCGCGCCCCCGCCGCCCGAGGCCGCCAAGCGGAAGCCGTCCGCGCCCACCTTTGCCGAGATCATCGGTTCGGTCGAGCTGCGGCCCGAGGATCGCGCTCCACGCCCGCCCCCTGCGCGCAGGCCGCGCAAGGAGGAGCGCAAGATGCCGGTGGTGGTGCGCCGGCCGTCGCTGGGAAAGCGCGAGGAGGCGGCGCAGCCGCCCGCGGCGGCGCCCGAGGAGGGATCCACGCCGGCCGGCGACGCGGCCGCGCCCGAGCAGGGCGCAGCGCACGCGGCTCCGGAGTCGGCGTTCGCGCAGCCCGGCGCCGACGAAGCAGGCGACTTCGCCGCGCTGTTCGCCGAGAGCGAGAAGTCGGCGCACAAACCGCAGAAGCTCCGCTTGGGCCAGAAGGTGCAGGCGCGCGTCGCACACGTCGGATCCGAGATCGGCTACCTCGACCTGGGAGGGAAGGGCGAGGCGATCATCGACCTGCGCGAGCTGCGCAACGACAAGGGCGAGCTGCTCGTGCAAGCGGGCGAGACCGTCGAGGCCTACGTGCTCTCCATCGCCGACGGCACGCCGGTGATGACGCGCGCGGTGCCGAAGGGCGCCGGCCGCGAGGTCCTGCAGCAGGCGCTCGAATCGAAGGTGCCGGTCGAGGGCACCGTGACGGCGCAGAACAAGGGCGGCCTGGAGGTCGATCTGGGCGGTCTGCGCGCCTTCTGCCCGGCCTCGCAGATCGACGTCCGCTTCGTCGAGGACCCCGCCCAGTTCGTCGGGCAGAAGCTCAAGTTCCGCGTGATGGAGATCCGGGGCGGGAACGCGATCCTTTCCCGGCGCGCCCTGCTCGAGGAGGAGCGCGCCACCCAGGCCGTCGAGCTGCGCAAGAAGCTGGAGGTCGGGGCGGTGCTGGACGGCACGGTCAGCTCGGTGCGCGACTTCGGCGCGTTCGTGGATCTGGGCGGACTGGAGGGCCTGGTGCACGTGTCCGAGCTGTCCCACCAGCGAGTGGCGCACGCGCAGGACGTGGTGAAGCCCGGCCAGAACGTGCGCGTGCAGATCTTGCGCATCGAGAAGGACGAGAAAGGGCACGAGCGCATCGCGCTCTCCCTGCGCGCGCTCGAGCAGGACCCGTGGGACGCCGCGCGGCCGCAGCTCAAGGAGGGCGCGCGGCTCCAAGGCAAGGTGGCGCGCCTGCAGCCGTTCGGCGCCTTCGTGGAGCTGTTCCCGGGCGTGGATGGGCTGGTCCACGTGTCCGCCCTGTCCAACCGCCACGTGCAGCACCCGCGCGAGGTGGTGAAGGAAGGCGAGACCATCGAGGTGCAGGTCGAGTCGATCGACGACGCGCAGAAGCGGGTCGCGCTGCGGCGGATCTCCGAGGAAGAAGCGCAGGCGCCGGCCGCTCCGGAGAAGAAGGCCGCCGGCCGCCGCGCGCGGGTGGGGGACATGGTCGACGCGAAAGTGGACCGCGTCGAGCCCTATGGCGTGTTCGTCTCCTGGGCGGAGGGCAAGGGACTGGTCCCCAACGCGGAGCTGGGCACGCCGCGCGGCTCCGACAACCAGAGGACCACGCCAGTCGGCACCCAGTTCAAGGCGCAGATCGTCGACATCGACGAGCGGGGCCGTTACCGCCTGTCCCGCACTTCCGCCGAGCGCTCCGAGGGGCGCTCCGAGTACGAGGCCTACCGCCGCAAGGCCCCTCCTCCAGGCAAGGGTTTCGGCACCCTGGGCGACCTCCTCCGCGCCAAGCTGCAAGAGCAGGAGCAGGAACAATCCGAAGAGTGAGCCTGGACTAGCTAGCCGCGAGAGTGACCAGAAGCGCTTCCCAGTCTTCCGCGCTTCGCGTGAAACGCTTCTAGTCTGCCTCGCGTCCGGCGCGACGATCGAGTGCGAGTTGGAGGATGCGGGTGGCTACCGCGATGTCGAAGATGGCCAGGCCGAGGGCGGCGCAGAGGATGCGCTGATCCGGGTCCTTGCGGCGGGCCATGCACAGCTCGGAGAAGCGGGGCCAGTTGGGAAACGAGCCCTTCGCGCGGGCGAGGTCCATTTGCGCCACGTCGTCGGTGACCCGGACGTCGAAGGCGTTCGCCGCCTCGGGCGTGAAGGTGGCGTCGTAATCGAGGGAGCAGGCGAAGGCGCCCGGCGCGAGCCAGCCAGGTTCGACGTGGGGCGGACCGCCGGGCCAGGGCGCTGCGGTGACGATCACGTCCGCGCCGCGGACCGCCTGCTCGGCCGTCGTCGTCGCCTCCGCGTGGTGCTCACCCGCGAAGCGCCGCGCGGTCTCCGCGCGGGGCGCCCAGGCTCGCACGGTCCTCAGCCCCGGCAGCGCGAGCCGCAGCGCCTGCAGCGCCGCCGCGCCCACGCGACCGGGCCCGAGGATCGCGGCCACGGCAGCGCCGGGCCGCGCCAGGGTCCGGGCGGCGACTGCGGCCACGGCTCCCGTGCGCATGGTGGTGATCCAATCGGCGTCGAGCACTGCCTGCGGGATGCCGGTCGTCGCGTCGTTCAGCACGATGATTCCCGCGGTCGGCGGCAGCCCGCGCGCGCGGTTCTCCGGGAAGGACGCGATCCACTTCATGCCCACCGCGTCGCCGGCCCGCGCCGGCATCGCGTGCAGCACGGCGCCGGGCCGCGGTGAGAGGCCCAGCTTGGGCGGCAGCTCGACGCGCCCCGCCGCCTTGTCCTCCAGGGCGGCCGCGACGATCTCCAGCACCTCCGGCATCCGCAGCCCGGCCGCCTCCACCTCGCTGGCGCCGAGGAACAGCATCAGAACGACGCCCCCACCTGCAGGCGCAGCGTGCGTCCGATCTGCGGCACGGCGTGCCCGGGGAACGGGATCTCGGGTCCGCCGGGCAGCGAGACGCGCTGGTCGAGCAGGTCGTAGACGAACGCGCCATAGCGCAGGTTCCAGCGGGCGTATTCGCCCGACAGTCCGGCATTCCACTGCAACGATTCTCCGACCAGCCGATCCGGCTCGGTCGAGTCGGCCACGGTGTGGCGCGGGCCGCCGTAGACCGCCTCGGTGGACACCGACAATACTTGTGGCACCACCGGGTAGAGGACCCGCACCGCGCCGGTGTGCTCGGGCGAGTTGGGGATCGGAGCTCCGCGGAACAAGCCGGTGCCGGTGTCGTCGCGGACCCGGCTCCAGGCGTACCAGGCGGAGAACATCGCGCCCGGCCCCGCCGTCCAGCGCACTTCGGCCTCGGCGCCGGCGCCGTGCACGAACCCCTCGCGGTTCTGGAACTGGCTCAGCACGGTGCCGTCCGGCAACGTTCCTGCCGGCGCGGCGCGGATCAGCTTTTCGATGCGGCTCAAGTAGCCGGCGACCAGGAGCGAAACCTCCTCGCTCAGCTGGTGCGCGTGCTCGAGCTCGACCGTCGTCACCCGCTCGGGCCGCAGGTCCCGGGCGGCGATCTGTGAGGCTCCGCCGTCGTTGAAGAAGCGCTCGTAGATGCCCGGCGCGCGGAAGGCGCGCCCGAACAGCAGCTTGGTGGTCCCGGCCGCGTAGGGCTGCGCGATCAGCGCGATGCGCGGGTTCACCACCGCGCCGAAGGAATCGGCGTAGTCGTCGATCCGCACGGCGGCGTCGAGCAGGAGCCGCGGCGAGATGCGCCAGTCGTCGCCGGCGTAGGCGCTGTAGATCACCTCGCTGTCCGGAGCGCCGGCCGGGTTTCCCGGGCCATTGTCGAAGGTCTGCTTGCCCGGCGTGACCGAGAGCACGTGGATCCGGAACCGATCCTGGATCTCGCCGCCCACGAACACCCGGTGGCCTGCCATCGCGGGCAGCCGGAAGCGCAGCTCGGCGGTGCCCCAGTTCTCGAGGCTCGAGTCGTAGCCCGCTCCGGCGCTCCGATATTGCCAGTCGCCGCGGTAGCGCTCGGCATCGAACGCGGCGCGCGCATCGATCCCCAGGCCGTTCGCGAAGGCATGGGCGACCTGCGCCTCGAGGAAGCCGCGCAGGTCGGTGGTCTGTGTTCCGGGAGCCGCGAACACCGTATCGAAGGCGGCGGTGGGCAGCGCCTTGCGCCGCCAGTTGTACGAACCGGACAGCGTCAGCTCGCCGGCGCGCGCGCGCAGGTCCAGGTGCCCGGCGCGCTCGCCGTCGAGGCCCCTCGCGAACCCCGCCGCCGGCCCGCTCGCCGCGGGCGATGCGAACACGGGCTCGCCGCTCAGGTCCGCGCCGCTCGCGCGCGCCCAGAGCGATCCACCCGCGCCTGCCCAGGAAGCGATCGCGTGGCCCGTGTTCTCGCCCAGCGTGCCGACCTGCGCGCCGACCTCGGCATGCCGTCCTTCGGCGGGAGCGCGGTGGACCACGTTGACGACCGCGAAGAACGCGGCGCTGCCGTACAGCACCGACCCCGGGCCGCGCACGATCTCGATGCGCTCCACGCCGGAGAGGTCGGCGTCGAAGTCCCGCCCTACCGCGCCCTGGCCCACCGAGACGTCGTTGGTGACGTGGCCGTCGGAGAGGACCAGGATGCGGTTGTTGTAGGTGCCGGGGCTCGAGAAGCCGCGCACGCCGGTCGAGTCGTAGTCGCGGTCGGAGCTGGTGTAGAAGCCGCGCACCGCGCGGAGCGCTTCCGACAGCGTGGTGTAGCCGAAGCCGCGGATCTCCTCGCCGCTGATCACCGTCACCGATGCGGGCGCGTCCTGCGCGCGTGTGAGCGACTTTTCGGCCGCCACCACCCGCGGTACCGCGTAGCGCAGCTTGACGTCGACGGGTCGCCGGACGTTCGCTTCCACCTCGAGGCGCTCCACGGCGGTCTCGCGGCCATCCGCCATGACCTCGATCTGGTGGGTCCCCACCGGCAGGTTGTCGATGACGCCCGGCGTGAAGCCCATCTCCTTGCCGTCCACCCGGACCAGCGCGCCGTCGACGTTGGCGCGGACGATCAGCGTGCCTGAGGGAGGCGGCAGCGCGAGCAGCTTGAACGACACCTGGGCGGTAGCCTCCGCCGGGACCTCCACCGCGAGCTGCTGCGCAACGTGGCCCGGCGCGCTGACGTGCAGGAGGTGGGGTCCGGCGGGGAGACGCGCCCTGCCGCTCGCGGCGAGCTGGACCGGTGCGTCCGGCCGGTCCATGCGCAGCTCGAACGCCCGCGGCCAGCCGTCCACCTCGATCTCGCCCTGGACCTGGGGCAGCGCGAGCTGCAGCAGGGAGATCTTGCCGATCTGCAATTGCACGCGGGCCTCGGCCCGCTTGTGCCCGGTTGCCTCGACGATGGCAGTCGCGGCCCCGGGCGGGAGCGCCAGGGTAATCGGCGTCTGCCCCCGCGCGCCGAGGTCCTTGCGATCGAGATAGACGGTCGCGCCCGGAGGATCGCTGAAGATCCGCAAGAGCGCGAGCGAAGGCTGCAGCCTCTCCAGCGCGGCGGCGAGATCGCGCCGCTCGGTTTCCGGCAGCGGCTCGGCGAGCAGATCCGAGTACCAGCGCCATGCCTCGTTGTACATGCGCAGCCGCTCGAAGCAGCGCGCGACGTTCTGGATCACGTTCCGATTGCGCACCAGCCGGTTGGAGGCGAGGAACTCGGAGAGCGCGTCCTCGGTGCGGCCGCGGGCGTACAGGTTCACGCCGCGGTGGAACCGGAAATCCGCTTCGTCGGCGACCGAGTCTGCGCGCGCCGCGCGGCCGGCCGCCAGCGCGCAGAGGACGGCGATGGCGTAGGCCCCCCGCGCCGCCACTCAGCGCTCCGCCTTGATCGCCGGGTCCTTCACCCGGCGCTGCACGGAGCGCACCGGCGCGAGCCGGACCAGGAATTCCTGGCCGTCCGCGTTCGTCACCAGGTCCTGGGTCGCATCGCGGTACCCTGCGAGCTGGAAGGTGAGCTGGTGCTCGCCCACGGTCGCGCTCCACACGTGGGGCGAGGTGCCGAGCAGCGCGCCGCGCTCGGCGATGGCTGCTCCGGCAGGCTCGGTCTTGAGCACCACGGTCACCGTCCGCGGCGGCGCCTTGCGCTCCGCATCGGCAAGGACCGCGAGCGCCGCGGCGGCAGGCGGCTGCACCGGAGCGCGCACGGTGAAGAAGCCGACCAGCCCGATCGCGACCACCGCCGCGGCGATCGCCGCCGCCACCGTCGCTGCGCGCCGGCCGGAGCGGCGCGACGTGCTTCCGGTGCGGACGCGCGAGTCGGCGCCGCTCCCGTGCGGGGATCCGGTCGGCGTGCGCTGGGTCGCCGGAGTGGGCGCCTGCTCGGTGGCCTCCCTCTCCAGCCGGTCCGCGTAGATCACCTCGAGGAACCCGGCGAGATGTGCAGTGGAGGCGCTCTTGCGCCCCTCGATGAGCCACTCCTCGAGCGCGAGCCGCATCTCGTGAGCGGTGCCGTACCGATCGGCGGGCGCCTTCGCCAGCGCCTGGAGGGCGATCCGATCCAGCCCCGGATCGATCCGCGGGTCGACCTGCGACGGCGGCGGCACGCGGCACTCGCGCACTCGCGCGAGCGTCTGCGCGTCGTCGTCCGCCTTGAACAGACGGCGCCCGGTGAGCAGCTCGTGCAGGACGATCCCGAGCGCGAAGATGTCCGCGCGCGCGTCGACGGATTCGCTGGCGGCCTGCTCCGGGCTCATGTAGCTGCATTTCCCCTTGAGCGCGCCGGTGCGGGTGTGCTGCGAGCGCCCGGCGGCCTTGGCGATGCCGAAGTCGATGATCTTCACTCCGCCGTCGAGCGTCACCAGGATGTTCTGGGGAGAGATGTCCCGGTGGACGATGCCGTAGGGCCGCCCGGCCGGGTCGCGCAGCGAATGCGCGAAGGCCAGCCCGGCGGCCGCGTCCGCCACGATCCGGCAGATGAGCGGCACAGGAATCGGCCTGCCTTGCTCCTGGCAGGCGCGAAACAGCCGGCGGAGGTCCTCGCCGCGCAGGTACTCCATGGCGATGTAGTAGGTGCCGCCGATCTCGTCGAACTCGAAGACCTGGCAGATGTTCGGATGGATGAGCTGCGCGGACAGCCGCGCCTCGTCCGTGAACATCGCGATGAACTCCTCGTCGTCGCAGAGTTGCGGGAGCAGGGTCTTGATCACCACCAGCTTCTGGAACCCGGCCAGGCCTCGCTGGCGGGCGAGGTACACCTCGCCCATGCCGCCGCCGGCGAGACGCCTCACGAGCTCGTAGCGGCCGAACCGTGCTTGCATGGCGGCGGCATCTCTTCGAGGTGCGGAAAGGTACGCTAGCATCCGGCGCGGGGCCCGACCAAACGCTTCCATCCACCCGACGCGCAGCGGTAGGATCGCCGCATGGCGATCGCTGCAGACAAACTCGCCGCGCAGTCGGCGGCTGCGGAGTCCGAGGCCGCTAGCCGGAGATGGACCGATCATGCCGCGCGCACGACCGCGGTGCTGGCCGTGCTGGCCGCCGTAGCCTCCGGCGCGTACGCGAACCAGTTCTCGCACACCATCCTGGTCCAGACCGAAGCCAGCGATCAGTGGAGCTTCTACCAAGCCAAGTCGATCAAGAAGCACATCAGCACGGGACAGCTGGAGATGGAGCGCGCGCTGGCAGCGGGACGGCCGGAGCTTCTGCCCGCGGTCGCGCAGCTCGAGGCGAGCGCCTCGGCGGCGGCGAAGCGCTACGACGCCGAGCTGGCGGAAATCAAGGCGCGCGCCGAGACGCTCGACGCGGCCAAGGCGCGCCACCAGAAGCAGGGCGACCGGTTCCAGTACGCGTTCGTGGTGCTGCAGGCTGGCGTGGTGCTCTCGACGGTCGCGGCGAGCGCCCGCCGCAGGGAGCTGTGGATCGCGGCGATCCTCTGCGGGCTGGCCGGCCTCTTGATGGTGGCGAATAGCTATTTGCTGGTCGTGTGAAATGCGACGCGCCTTGGGCTTCAGGGTGAATTTCGGTCGCCGGCGCGCGTTTGGCAGCGGTGCGCGGCCGACAAGCGCCAAGACCGGTTGCGCATAGCTCCATCCCGATTGACGCAATGCGTCCCGCCGCGCGACGGATCGGGACGGCTCGGCAGGTCTTCGAGCGCGACGGCGGCCGCTGCTGGTGTTCCGTCATCTGCACAGCTCGTCGCGCAGCCACGCGTGCAGCGGGGCGTACGCGCGCGCCGAGGCCTCGCTGCGGCGGAGCGCCTCGCGCGAGTGGAGCCAGGCGCCCGGCGCGACCCGCTTGCCCAAGGTCAGCCCCTTGTAGCGCGACAACTCCGCGAACGGGTGCTCCGGCGTGAACGGACGCGGAGGCCGTTGCAGCTGCTCCGCCGCCTCGATGTGGAGCCCGGATCTGCGGGCATGCGCGAGCGCCGCGTCGAGGCGCTTCGCGCTGCGCTCGTCCTGCAGCAGCTTCCGGTAGCGGTCGAGCCGGCCTTCCTGCTCGAAGATCCACATGCCGCCGCCCAGGATCACCTCGTCGGGCGAGACGTGCAGGTACACGCCGGGAGCGTCGTGCTTGTCGCCGCCCTCCCAGAGCAGCGCGGCCACGTGGGTCTTGTACGGGCTCTTGTCGCGCGAGAAGCGGATGTCGCGGTTCAGCCGGTACAGGCTGCCGCCCACGCGCGGGACGAAGACGAGGCGCGGCATCACGTCGGAGAGGCGCTCGCACAACGCGGCACACCAGGCGAGCATCGCCGGGACGATCTGCTCGTCCCACGGGGCGCGATGCGCCTCGAACCAGTCGCGCTGGTTATGTCCGCCGAGCTCCGCGAGAAACTCGAGCCCCTCCTTCGGGAATCCCTGGAACTCCACGTGCGGGACAGTACCGGAGACGCACCGCACGCCAAGCGAAAAGTGGTCCGGCGTGGGAGCGCCGAATCGTTGACTCGCACACGGGTCGTTGCGTTACCTGCCCGCAACACCTGAGAAAGGTCCCATGGCGAAATTGCTGGCGATGATGCTGCTGTCGGCCTCCCTCTCTGGCGCGCAGGCCGCGCCGGGCACCGAGCAGATCGTGATCGGGGCGTCGCTGCCGCTCACCGGGAGCGAAGCGAAAGCCGGTGCGCGCGTGCGCGACGGATATCAGCTGGCCGTGGACGAGGTGATGCGCGCCGGGGGCCTCAAGGTCGGCGACCAGCGGCTGCCGGTCCGCCTCGAATTATTGGACGACGCAACCGACAAGCAGCGTGCCGCGCAGCTCGTGGGCGAGCTGGTCCAGAAGCGGCACGCCAACTTCCTGCTCGGCAGCTTCACCTCGCCGCTCGTCGAGGCGCAGGCCGCGGCAGCCGACAGGCTCCAGGTGCCGTACGTCGCCGCCTCCGGATCGGCCATCTCGATCTACCAGCGCGGCTACCGATACGTGTTCAGCCTGTCCGCGCCGACCGGACAGATGGGCAACTCGCTCATGCGCTTCGTCGACGACCAGCAGCGCGCCGGCAAGCTAGGTTCGCCGCTGCGCATCGCGGTCGCCTGGGAGAACACCTCGCACGGCAAGGACTACCGCGCGGCCATCCTCGACTACACCGGGAACACCGCGGTCCGGCGGCACGACTTCCAGGTCGTCCTCGACGAATCGTTCGAGCTGAAGACCAAGGATTTCACGCCGCTGCTGTCACGCATCAAGGCCGCTGGCGCCGACGCCCTCCTGGTCGACGCGCACCTCGAGGAGTACCTGGCCATGCAGAAGCAGTATCTGGCGATGGGGATGTGCCACCAAGTGCTCTCCTACGGTGCGCGCGGCCCGGAGAAGGAGGCGCGAGAGACCCTGCCGCACGGCGGGACGGACTACGTCCTGTCCGCCGTCTGGTGGAATGCGCAGCTCACCTCGAACCCGCTCTCCAAGGCGTTCGTCGAAGCGTTCCGCGCGAAGCACGGGCGGATGCCCGAGTGGTACGAGGCGCTGGCCTACGAGGCGGCGCGCGCGCTGTTCCAGGCGATCCAGCGGGCCGGGAGCACCGACCGCGACGCGGTGCGCGACGCGCTGGCGGCACTCAAGATCGAATCGATCCTGCCCGGCGGGTACCTCGCCTTTCCTGAGCAGTATGGGCACCAGGCGCGGTACCTGTTCGTCGTGCAGCAGAACATGCCCGAGGGAGGCGCGCCCATCGTTTACCCCCGCATCGCCGCGAACCAGGAGGGGGTCGTCCCGAACCCGCGCTGTGGCAGGGCGGCGGCGAGCGGCGCGAAGTAATCGCCCGCGGATTCACGACCGGTTCCGGCGCCAAGGCGCCAGTCCTTGCACCTGAACCGATGTTTAGCTAGATCGATCCGGTGTGACGCTGCCCGCGCGCCGGCTCCCGAAGGACCCCCGTGCGCTCGAGGACCTGCTGCGGACCGGGCAGGTGCGGCGGGCGCCCGCGCTGTCTCCGCGCGCCCCGAGGCCGCTCTCCACGGGGATCGAGAAGCTCGACGCGGCGCTGGGCGGGGGGCTGGCGCGAGGACAGCTCCACGAGATCGTCGCGCCTGCCGGCGCGGGAGGGACCGCGCTGCTCCATGCCGCCCTGGGCGCCACCACCCGGGCCGGCGAGCTGTGCGCGCTGATCGACCCCTCCGACGCGTTCGACCCGCGGCGGCGCGGGATCGATTTGCGCCGGCTCCTCTGGGCGCGGCCGCTCGATCCGGTGCAAGCGCTGCGCGCCGCCGAGATCGCGCTGGAGGCCCGCTTCGCGCTGGTCGCGCTCGACCTGGCGGGATCGGGCCCGAAGGCTGCGCGGCCGCGCGGCGTCATCGAGGTGGTCCGTTTCGAGAAGAAGCTTTCTTCGCCCGGCGCCTCTCCCTGGGCGCGGCTCGCCCGGCGGGCCGAGAAGCACGGCGGGGCGCTCCTCGTGCTGGGGCGCGCCGCGCAGGCGGGCACCTTCGCCTCGGCCACCATCGAGCTCGAGCGCGGTCCCACGCTGTGGGACGGCCCTCCGGGCGCGCCCGGCCGGCTGCTGCGCGGAGTTCGCGCCATCTCTGCGGTGGCGCGGCACAAGCGGATGCCGCCCTCCGGCCCGTTGCCCTTGCACCTCCCGCTCGAGGCGCCGTGACCGGCCATGACGCGCATCGCTTGCCTGTGGGTGCCCGATCTGCCGCTGTGCGCCGCTGTCCGCGCCGAGCCGCGCCTTTTGGGAGCGCCCCTGGCGGTGGTGCAGGCGGGCGACCTGGGCGGGCGCGCGCACGTCCTGGGGGCCACGCCGCTCGCCGAGGGAGTCGAGGCGGGGCAGACGCTCGCCGAGGCGCGGGCCGTGTGCCCTGCGCTGGTCCACCGGCAGGCCTCGCCGGAGCGCGAGCGCGCGGCGGCGCAGGCCGCGCTGGAAGCGGCCACCGCGGTCTCGCCTCGCTGCGAGGAGGCCGCGCCGGGGCTCGTCTACCTCGACGCCGACGGCCTGTCGCGGCTGTTCGGGGACGACCGCGGGGTGGCGCGCGCGCTGGTCGTAGCGGCCGAGCGCGTCGGCCTGCGCGCGGCCGTCGGGGTGGCGGCGGGGAAGTCCGTCGCGCTCCTCGCCGCGCGCGCCGCATCTCCGGACCTGACCTTCGAGCCGACGCCGCAGGGGGTCGCGGGCGGCGCGTTCCGCGTGGTCGCTCCGGAGGAACAGGCCGCCTTCCTCGCCGGGCTGCCGCTGCTCGCGCTCGATCTCCCCGACGAGCTGCAGCAGACGCTGCGCCGCTTCGGGCTGCACACGCTGGGCGAGGTCTCGCGGCTGCCGCCCGGCCCGCTCGCCGCGCGCCTCGGCCCCGAGGGAGCTCTCCTGTGGCGGCTGGCGCGAGGGGACGACGTCTCCGACCTCGCGCCGCGGCCGCCGCCCGTGCGCTTCGAGGAGGGCGAGGAGCTGGAGTGGGACGCGCAGTCCATCGAGCCGCTGCTGTTCGTCTGGAAGGCGCTGCTCGACCGGCTCGCGCAGCGGCTGCGGGCCCGCGGCTTGATGGCGCGCGAGATCTTGCTCCGGCTGCGGCTCGCGGACGGGTCCTGGGACGATCGGGCGGTGGACCTCGCGGCGCCGTCGCGCGAGGTGGGCCCGCTGCTTCAGCT
>DATFUN010000020.1:0-2509 GCA_035260805.1 Myxococcales bacterium
CACGTCGAGACACCGGCGCCTCCGACCCCGCTCGACGCGCTGGAGTCGGAGGAGGCGACCCGCGTCATCCTGGCCACGCTGCGGGAGATGCGGGACGACTCCGAATCCTGCGGTCGCTATCTGGAGCGCCTGGCGCATGGCGCGGCCCCCGCGGACCTGGCGCGCGCCGAGGGCGTCGACCCTGCCGTGCTCTACCGCCGGATCTATCGCTGCCGGTACAAGCTGCGCATGAGACTGATCGAACGAGGGATCCTGGCGTGAGCACCGACCGTCCGCTGACCCCCGACGAGCAGGAGCAGCTGGCGCGCTACCTCGCGGCCCAGATGAGCCGCGACCAGCAGGAGGCCTTCGAGCAGCGGATCCTGGACGATCCGGCGCTCGCCGAGGCGGTCTACTCGCAGGCCGCGCTCGACCCTCATCTTCCCGTGCGCGGCGCGGCCGCCCCGCGGGTGGTTCGCCTGCCCGAGCGCAGGCCGCAGGCCTGGCGCTGGGGGTTCGCGCTTCCGGTGGCCGCCGCGGTGATCGCGGCGCTGGTGCTGACCCTGCCGGGCCGGATCGGACGGCACGCGCCTGCCGATCAGATGCGTGGCGCGGAGGCCGTCCCCCGCCTGCGGGAGCCTGCCGCGACGGTCGACCACCTGCCCGCGCGCTTCGCGTGGAGCGCCGCCGCCGGGGCGGTGACCTATCGGCTCCAGATCGTGGCCGTGGATTCGACGCTGATCTACCAAGCCACCACCGCGGACACCGCCATCGAGATTCCCGCCGGCGCGCTGCCCGCCACGCTGGTGAGCGCGCGTTGGCGCGTCGTGCCTTACGACGACGCCGGCCTCGAGCTTCCGATTCCGCCGTACGCGGAGTTCCGCGTCGTTCCCCGCTGAACCTCGCCTCAATCGATTTGGTGCGCGGGAACCGCGATGCAAATCGCCGTTGACTCCGGCGCGGCCGGGGCGTTGAATCCGTTTCGACGCCATGGCGAGTCGGCCACGGCGCGAACTCCGCCCGCACACTCAGCGGGTGCGGTCGAGAGCGGCCCACTGCGGGCTCGCCGGCCGGAAGAGGTGCAATGCCGATGCCTGGCGGCACGCCGCCCCGGGGCGAGTGAATCCCGGAGTGACGAGTCGAGCCGGGCATCGGAAATTTCGGGCCGCACCGCGAGCCGCGGGTCGCGCCCTCCGCCGCTACTCCGCGCGCTTGACCCGACCGGTCCGCACCAGCAGCTCGTAGGCGCTGCGGGTGGCGTCGGCGATCAGCAGCAGGCACGCCAGCATGATTCCCGCCAGGCCATCCTCGACGTCCTTGCCCAGGAACCGGCTGCCGGCCCACGCCAGGCACACCACCGCGGCGAGCGGGAACAGGAAGCGGAGCAGCATGCTGCGCCCGCCGAACCCCGAGCTGCGGGCGGTGGCGCCCAGGGTTCGGCGCATCCGGCTGGCGGTGATGATCCCGCGCACCGCGGCGAGCATCAGCAGCGACACTCCGAACGATCGGCGCGCGAGCTGCGGGGCGAGCATCATCAGCGAGAGGGCGAGCACGATCACGAAGCTGGCGAACGCCTCGCGCGCCATCGCCTCGAGGTGGGCACCGCGCTCGTCCACCACCTTGTCGAGGTGGATCGAGAGCGAGACGAACAGCAGGCCCATCAGCGTCGCGGCGGCGGTCCCGGCGAGCAGGAAGTAGTCGTGCCAGGGCTCGATGGCGCTGCGGAACGACTGGAGCGCGAGCGAGTCGGCCGGGGTCACGCCGGGCTCAGAGCCCCAGCTCGCCGTGGATGCCGCGCATCGCCTCGATCACGAACGCGATGTGGGTGTCCAGGTCGACGCCCAGCTCGGCGGCGCCGGTGACGATGTCGTCGCGGTTGACGTTGCGGGCGAAGTCCGCGCGCTTCATCTTCTTCTTCACGCTCGCGACCTCGACCTTGTCGAGGCTCTTCTCGGGCAGGATCAACGCGCACGCCACCAGGAACCCGCACAGCTCGTCGCAGGCGTAGAGCGCCTTTGCCATGTCGGTGTCGCGCGGAACGCCGGTGTGCGTCGCGTGCCCCAGCACCGCGCGGCAGACGTCCTCGGGCCAGCCCTGCTCGCGCAGGATCGCGACGCCCTGCACCGGGTGGCGCTCGAGGTCCGGGTGGCGCTCCCAGTCGAAGTCGTGAATCAGCCCGGTGATCCCCCAGCGCTCCTCGTCCCCGCCCCGGGTGCGCGCGTAGGCGCGCATCGCGGCCTCGACGGCGTAGCAGTGCTTGCGGAGGTTGGGGTTCTGGATCCACTCGTGGAGCAGGGCGAGCGCCTGCTCGCGGCTCGGCAGGGACTGGACGGTCATCGGCACCTTCGAAGGGTTGCGGCCGCGGGCCGCGGCCCGGCCGTCACTTCTTCTCGAAGTACTCCCGGTTCTTCCCGATGAACGACTGCCACTTCTCGGGGATGCCGTTGTCCGGGAAGATCGCCTGCACCGGGCACGCGGCCTCGCAGGCCTGGCAGTCGATGCACTCGTCGGGGTGGATGTAGTACTGGTC
>DATFUN010000021.1:0-12272 GCA_035260805.1 Myxococcales bacterium
AGAACCTCGTGATCCGCTTCATCGCCCGCGAGGCGCTGCCCGCCCTGCACGCCCGCCTGCAGTCGCTCGGGCTGGCGCTGGTAGGGCCGCGCAACATCGGCGACGTGACGAGCTGCCCCGGCGCGATGTCGTGCAAGCTCGCGGTCACGCAATCGCGCGGGCTCGCCGACCTGGTCTCGCGCCATCTCGAGCAGCACCCCGAGGTGGCAGCGCTGGCGGAAACCCTGTCCATCAAGGTGTCGGGTTGCCCGAACGGCTGCGGGCAGCACTACGTGGCGGGCATCGGGTTCCAGGGCTCGGTGCGCAAGATCGCGGGCCGCGCCGTGCCGCAGTACCACGTGTTCCTGGGAGGCAAGTTCGACGGCACCGCCTTCGGCCGCCTGGCGGTGAAGGTCCCGGCCCGCCGCGCTCCGCAGGCGCTCACGCGGCTCCTGGAGCTGTATGCCTCGGAGCAGAAGTCCGGCGAATCGCCGGAGGACTACTTCGCGCGCGTCCCGCTCCCCCGGGTGCAAGCCCTGCTGGCGGACTTGACCGAGATGACCGAAGCCGAGGCCACCCCGGACGACTTCGTCGACCTGGGCGAGAAGCAATCCTTCCAGGTCGTCCTGCAAGAAGGCGAATGCGCCGCCTGATTCCGCGATCCTGACTCAAGGATCACCGCGGAGGCGCGGAGAGCGCGGAGGTTCCTGGGTCCTCGAAAACCGGACTCCCGCGCACTAGCGGGAGAAACAAAACGATCTCCGCGCTCTCCGCGTCTCCGCGGTGTGCTTTTGGTACTAGTCCTGCGAAACCGTGGCGCCTTCTTCCAGCGGGAGGTGGCACTTTTTGTACTTCTTGCCGCTGCCGCAGGGGCACGGATCGTTCCGGCCGACGCGGGGCGCGGCGCGAGTCACGGTGCCCTGCTGGGCGGCAGCGGTGCCGTCGCGGGGAGCCGGGGCGTCGCCGTGTGTCTCGATGGTGCGGGCGGCGCGGCGCTGGGGCATCGAGGGAAGGCTGGCCGATGCGGCCCCCTGCACCGGAGCGCGGGTGGCCGTCTGCGCCACCGCCGGCTGCGGCACCGGCTCGATGCGCATCGTGGTGGCGATGATGCTTGCGGCGATGCGGCCCTTCATGATCTGGAAGAGCTCGAACCCCTCCTTCTTGTACTCGATCTTCGGGTCCTTCTGGCCATATCCGCGCAGGTGGATGCCCTGGCGCAAGTGGTCCATCTGCAGCAGGTGGTCCTTCCACAGCTGGTCGATGGCGTAGAGGTACGAGTACTGCACGAACTCGCGGTACGTCTCGCCGTAGCTCTCGAACTTGAGCTTCAGCTTCTTCTCGACCACGTTGAAGATGTCGACCTGCAGCTTCTCCCGATCGGGCGCAGCGTCCTTCAAGTTGATGTCCACGTTGAACTGCTCGCGCACCCGCAGCGCCAGCGCGTCAGGGTCCCACTCCTCGCTCTTCGACCGCGGCACCGCCTCGTCGACCATCTCGATGATCAGGTCCTCGATCAGGTCGTAGAGCTGCTCCTCCTGGTCCTTCCAGGAGACCATCTTCTCGTGGCGCGTCTTCTTCTTGGTCTTCGCGTCCTCGGTGAACCACACCAGCGGGATGCCCGCTCCCGCCGCCAGCACCTCCTTGCGCATCCCGTAGATCGTCTTGCGCTGCTGGTTCATCACGTCGTCGTACTCGAGCAGGTTCTTGCGGATGTCGAAGTTCTGCCCCTCGACCCGCTTCTGCGCGCCCTCGATGGCCTTGGTGAGCCAGGGATGCTCGATGGGCTCGTTCTCCTGCACGCCGAAGGTCTCCATCAGCTTCGAGATGCGATCCGAGGCGAAGATCCGCATCAGGTCGTCTTCCAGCGACAGGTAGAACTTCGAGGATCCCGGGTCGCCCTGGCGCCCGCCGCGCCCGCGCAGCTGGTTGTCGATGCGGCGCGACTCGTGCCGCTCGGTGCCGAGGATGTGCAGGCCGCCGACGGAGATCACCTCGTCGTGCTCGGCGGCGCACTCGGCCCGGTAGCGGGACAGCGCCGCGTCGTAGCGCTGCTTCCACTCGCCGTGCACCCTGGCCAGCTCGGCCTCGACCTCGGCGACGGTCACCGGAGCGAACTTTGCGTCCCCGCTCTCTTTGGCCTTCGCCACGCGCTCCTGCACCAGGCGCCCCTCGATCTCCTCCGCGCCAGGCTCCTGGCCCGCCTCGCGCTTGGCGAGGAACTCGGGGTTGCCGCCCAGGAGGATGTCGGTGCCGCGTCCGGCCATGTTGGTGGAGATGGTGAGCCGCCCCTTGCGCCCGGCCTGCGCCACGATCTCGGCCTCGCGCTCGTGCTGCTTGGCGTTCAGCACGTCGTGCGGCACGCCGCGCTTCTTGAGGAGGCCGGAGAGCACCTCGCTCTTCGCGATGCTCACCGTGCCCACCAGCACCGGCTGCCCCTTCTTCCACTTCTCCTCGATCTCGTTGCAGACGGCGGTGAACTTCTCGCGCTCGGTCTTGTAGACGGTGTCCTGCTGGTCGGAGCGGATGTTCTTCTTGTTGGTGGGGATGACCAGCACGTCCAGCCGGTAGATCTTGTTGAACTCCTCGGCCTCGGTGTCGGCGGTGCCGGTCATGCCGCACAGCTTGGTGTAGAGGCGGAAGTAGTTCTGGAAGGAGACCGTCGCCAAGGTCTGGTTCTCGTTCTCGATCTTGACGTTCTCCTTCGCCTCCACCGCCTGGTGCAGGCCGTCGGACCAGCGCCGCCCGGGCATCAGACGGCCGGTGAAGTCGTCGACGATGATCACCTCGCCGTCCTTCACCACGTACTCGTGGTCCTTGCGGTACAGCGTGTGCGCGCGCAGCGCCTGCTCGACGTGGTGCAGCGTCTCGATCTGCTCGGGATCGTAGAGGTTGGGGACGCCCAGCCTCGCCTCGACCTTCTCCACGCCCTCGTCGCTCAGCACCACCGAGCGCGCCTTCTCGTCCACCGTGTAGTCGCGGTCGCGGATCAGCCCGGGGATGACCTTGTTGATCTTGTAGTACTTGTCGGTCGACTCCTCGGAGGGGCCGCTGATGATGAGAGGAGTGCGCGCCTCGTCGATGAGGATCGAGTCGACCTCGTCGACGATGGCGTAGTGCAGCTCGCGCTGCACGTAGTCCTGCAAGCGGAACTTCATGTTGTCGCGCAGGTAGTCGAAGCCGAACTCGTTGTTCTGGCCGTAGGTGATGTCGCAGCCGTACTCGTGCTGGCGCTGCTTGTCGGTGAGCCCGTGCACCACGCAGCCGGTGGTGAGGCCCAGCGCGCGATAGAGGCGGCCCATCCACTCGGCATCGCGCCGGGCGAGGTAGTCGTTCACGGTCACCACGTGGACGCCCTTGCCTTCCAGCGAATTGAGCACGCAGGGAAGCGTGGCGACCAGCGTCTTCCCCTCGCCGGTCTTCATCTCCGCGATCATCCCGCGGTGCAGCGCCATCCCCCCGACCAGCTGCACGTCGAAATGGCGCATGCCCAGCGCGCGCACGCTCGCCTCGCGGGTGAGCGCGAAGGAGTCGGGCAGCAGGCGGTCGAGCACCGCCGACTTCTCCTTCTCGGGCGCCTCGGACACTTCCTTGCCGAAGGCGCGGATCTGCTCGCGCATCTGCTCGTCGGAGAGCGACTTCGCCCAGCCCTCCCGCTCGTTGATGCGCGCCACCACGGGCTGCATGCGGCGCAGCTCGCGCTGGTTCTTGGTGCCGACGATCTTCTTGAGGACGTAGTTGAACATGATCGGAAATCCTGGTGGAGCGAGACGAAACGGGACGGACAGCCGGGGAAGCCCGCAAGAGCGGGCGGACGCGCTACGAGCGCGCGGCGGGAGGCGCCCGGCTCGGCGCCGGTCCCGACGGAGCGCGCCAGGCGACTGCACGCTCGCCGTACGGAGGGGCGCTCGCGACCTCGCGAGCAGCGGGGCTCGCGGCCGTCCGCCGCTCGACGCGGGCGGGCACCGCGCGGGAAGCGGCGCGCTGGGAGAACGCGGCGTGCTGCTGCTCGGCAGCGCCCCGGGCGGCGGCGAGCGAAGCGCAAGAGAATGCGCCTGGCGAGGCCAGGCCCATCAACACCGCCGCGCATGCTGCTGCGACCGCTCCGCGCAACCGTCCTCCGGATCCGGCACAGCGTAAGCCGTAGAGGACGCTTGTCAAGCGAACAGCCGCGGCCGTATTCGGCCGCGCTGTGCCTTCTCGTGGCCTACTCTTCCAGGATGAACTTGCGCGGATTGTCCGCCACTCCGTTCACGCGCACCTCGTAGTGGAGGTGCGGACCCGTCGAGCGTCCGGAGTTCCCGACGGCGGCGATGACCTCGCTGCGGCGCACCTTCTGCCCGACCTTCACGTCGATCTTGAGCAGGTGGCCGTAGCGCGTCTTCAGGCCGTATCCATGGTCGAGCACCAGCACGTGCCCGTACCCGCCTTCGAGCCCGCTGAACACCACCGTTCCGTCGGCGGGAGCGCGCACCGGCGTTCCCATCGCAGTCGCGATGTCCAGGCCTTCGTGCATCACTCGCTCGCCGGTGTACGGGTCGAGTCGCACCGAATAATCGGAAGTCACCCACCCCCGGACGGGCCAGATGGACGGCGCGGACGCGAGCAGCGCCTGCTGGTCCTCGAAGTAGCTCTTGAGGGAGCGCGCTTCCTGCTCTTGCGCCTTGACCTTCTTGCCCAGCTCGTCCAGCTGCTTGAGCAGGTCGCCCTGGTCGGCCGGCGCGGGCGCCGAGTCGCCGTCGGCGATCATGCGCCCCTCGCCGCCCACGCTTCCAGCCTTGGTCATGCCCACCGCGCCCATGCCGGCCTGCGCGGGCTCGGTGGCGATGCCGCCGCCGACGAACTCGGGACCGCCCCCGCGCGACGGCTCGGGCGCGGCGATGCTCAGCTTGCGCTCAGGGTCGTTGAGCTGGGTGATGTGCCGCAGGTTCGCGTTGAGCCGCTTCACCCGGTCCAGCTCGTCGTTGATGTGGGCGAACTTCTGCTCGGCCTCGCGCCAGCGGTTCTGCAGCTCGAGGTTCTCGTCGCGCAGGACCTTGTTCTCGGCCACCTTGCCGACGACGTTGAAGTAGTGGGCCATCGCGCCCGCCAGCGCGGCGAGCACCAAGCCCAGACAGAGGACGGCCCGGACGAGCACCCGTTGCTCGACGCGGATCTTCTTCACCTTGGCGTCGCGATCCGGAACGACCAGGATCGTGTACGACTTGTCCAAGGACTTCCTCCTGCTCCCTCGCCGGCCGCGGCGCGCGGCAAGTCGCGCGGCACGGCCGCCTTCCCACCAACCTTCCGCCGGCGCGGCCGCTTCCCGCGGTCAGAAAGGCCCCGGACCGGCAGCAAGTTGGGCGCGCGGGCGACCGGCCGCAAGCTTGCGTCCAGTATCGGATTCTTCGGCGCGCCGTCAACAACGGGCGCCCCCCGAGCGGTCGTTCTCCGCGTCGTCCAGTGAGCACCTCGGGTGCGTCCCCGGAGGGCATGCACCTACCTCGACGGCGAGCGATGACCGCTCTATTCCCCTGAGGTCACGCGGTTCAAGCGGTGCGCTGGACGACGATCACCGTGATGTTGTCGTCGCCGCCGCGCTCGTTGGCGAGGTCCACCAGGGCTCGGGAAGCGCGCTCGGGATCGTCGTGGCGCAGGAGCTGGGCACCGATCTCGTCGTTGTCCACCAGGTTGGAGAGCCCGTCGGAGCAGAGCAGGTAGCGATCGCCCGGCCTGGTCTCGAAGCCGAGGAGATCGACCAGCACGTCCTCCTCGAAGCCCACCGATCGGGTGATGATGTTCTTCAGCCGGCTGTGCCGCGCCTCCTCGGGCGTCAGCAGGCCGGCACGGACCTGCTCGTTGACCAGCGAGTGGTCTTCGGTGAGCTGCACCACCTCGCCGTCGCGGACCGCATAGGCCCGGCTGTCTCCGACGTGTCCCAGGATGGCGATCTCGCCCTGCACCAGCAGCGCGATGCAGGTGGTGCCCATCCCCTGCAGCTCGGGGTTTGCGCGGGAGGTGCGGTAGACCGCCGCGCAGGCGCCCTCGATGGCCTCGCGCAGGGCGCCCGCCAGCGGCGCCTCGGCCAGCGGGGCGCTGGACGCGAACGGGTCGTCGGGCCGCATCCGCGCGCCGAACAGCTCGCGCTCGATGGTCTGCACCGCCAGCCGGCTGGCCGTCTCGCCGCCGGCGTGACCTCCCATGCCGTCGCACACGACGTACAGCCCGAGGTCCTCGTTGACGAGCCAGCTGTCCTCGTTGTGCTCGCGCTTCATCCCGGTGTCGGTCCGGGCCGCGCTGCGGAACGCGCTCAGGGCGGGCTCTCCTTCCGCTGCCGTCGTCGAGTCTACACCTCACCCCGCCTTCCGCGCGGGCGCCGGGCGGCGCGTCCGCGCTTTTTCGAGCAGCTCGCGCGCGTGCTCGAGCGCGACCGGCGTGGCCTGGCCGGAGAGCAGCCGCGCCAGCTCCTCCACCCGCGCCTCCCCCTCCACGGCCGCCACGCGGCTGTGCGTGCGCCCGCGGCGAATTTCCTTCTCGGCGACCTGGTGGCGCTCGGCGAAGACGGCGATCTGGGGCAGGTGCGTGATGCAGATCACCTGGCGGCCTCGCGCCACGGCCGAAAGTGCGCGCCCCACCGCGTCGGCGGTGGCTCCGCCAATGCCGGCGTCGACCTCGTCGAACAGGTAGGTGTCCACGTCGTCGGCGTCGGCGAGGACGCGCTTCACCGCCAGCAGCACGCGCGACAGCTCGCCTCCCGAGGCGATGCGGGCCAGCGGGCGCAGCTCCTCTCCGGGGTTTGGCGACAGGAGCAGCTCGGCGGATTCGAGCCCCCGCGGACCCAGCATCTCGCCCTCGGCCGGAATACCTCCGTCGCCCGGTGGCCCGAACCGGACCGAGATCTCCGTCCGCGCCATGCCCAGGGAGGCCAGCTCGGCCGCGACCGCGCGCGAGAACCCCGCCGCGGCCGACCGACGTTTCTCGGACAGGGCCCGGCCCAGGCGCAGCGCCTTTCCGGAGAGCTCGCGCACCCGCGTCTCGGCTGCGGCGAGCGCCTCGTCGTGGTGATCGAGGGACTGGAGCTCGGTCTTCATCGTCTCCCGCCGCTGCAGCGCCGCGGCGAGGCTCCCGCCGTGCTTGCGGGACAACCGCCGGAGCAGCTCCAGCCGCTCGTCGATGGCCTCGAGCCGCTGCGGGTCGCCGCCGGCGCGCCCCGCGTAGCGCGAGAGGGTACGGGCCGCCTCGTCCAGCTCGGCCGCGGCCCCGCGTACCGCGGCCGCGACCGCGGCGAGGGCGGGATCGATCCCCGCCAGCTCGTCGAGGCGCTTGCAGGCGCGGGAGGCGGCGACCACCGCCGCCTCGTCGCCGGAGCGGAGCAGCGCCTCGGCTTCCTCGGCGCCCCCGCGCAGCTTTTCGGCCGCGGCCAGGACCCGGCGCTCCTGCGCAAGCGCCTCGTCTTCGCCCGGCTTGGCCTCGGCCTTTTCCAGCTCGTCGAGCTGGTAACGAAGGAAGCTCGCCCGTTCGGCCCGGGCGCTCTCGTCGGAGTCGAGCCTCGCCCGCTCCCGCTCGGCGTCGGCCAGCGCGGCGAAGGCGGCCTCGTACTCGCCCCGGGAAAGGCCGGCGTATCCGTCGAGCATGGAGAGGTGCGTCTGCGCGTCCAACAGACCCACGTGCTCGTGCTGGCCGGAGATGTCGAGGAGCCCGCACGTCGCCTGCGAAAGCTGCGCGGCGGTGGCCAGCGCTCCGTTGACCCAGGCGCGGCTGCGGCCCTCGCGCTGCACCGTGCGACGCACCACGAGCTCGGCGCCCGCCGCCGGTAGGCCAAGGCTGGACAACCGTGCATCGGTGGCCGCCGGATCGCGCGGGCGGAACAGCGCCTGGACCTCCGCCTCGTCGGCGCCCGTCCGGACCGCCTCGGCCTGGGCGCGCCCGCCGAGCACCAGGTGGAGCGCGTCGACCAGGATGCTCTTCCCCGCCCCGGTTTCGCCGGTGAGCACGTTGAACCCGGGAGCGAAGTGGGCCTCCAGCTCGTCGATGATGGCGAAGGCGCGGACGCGCAGCAGCTCCAGCATGGCTGCACACCTTAGCAGAGCAGGGTGACATGCCATGCTACGATCCCCGGCATGACCGCCGACGCCAGCCTTGCCGAGCTGCGCGAGCTGACCGAGCACGCCCTGGCGGACGGCCTCCGGGACGCGCAGCGCGACCGCTGGCGGGAGTTGGTCGCGCAGCTCCTCGGGCGCACCCAGTCGCACGAGGGGAGCCGCAAGCACATCCGGGCGGCGGCGGACCTCGACGTCCACGTGCTCGAGCCCGACGACCTGCAGGGGCTGGTCACCAGCACCATCGGCGCCGGCGGCCTGTCGATGGCCATGCCCGCGCCACCGCCGGTGGGGACTCCGCTTGCCCTCTCGATCAAGGTCCCGCAGCGGAAGGTGCCGATGTTCGTCAAGGCGCAGGTGGCGTGGGCGCGCGAGGGCGAGATCGGCGCCGTGTTCACCGACGCCGTGCAGAGCGACCGCGAGCTGCTCGAGGCCATCGCCGTCCACGCGCTGCTCGCGCCGGGCGGCATGCTGCCGCCGTGAAGGTGCTGCACGCGACGCGGCAGCGTCGATGGGAGCTACCGCGCTCCCCAGCGCAGCTTCTGCCGCAGGATCGCGAACGGGTCCAGGTCGGGGTTCTTGAGCAGCACGGTGCGGTGCGGCGCCGGGCGGACCTGCACTTCGTCTCCCACCTCCAGATGGCGACCGTGCGATCCGTCCAGGGTGACGAACATCGCCCCGCGCGAGGCGAGCTTCACCCGGATGGGCAGGTCCGCCGGCAGGACCACCGGGCGTTGGGTGAGCGCGTGCGGGCAGATGGGCGTGATCTGGATCGCGTCCAGCGTCGGATACACGATGGGCCCGCCCGCGCTCAGCGCGTAGGCGGTGGAGCCGGTCGGCGTGGCGATGATCAGCCCGTCCGCCTCGTAGGTCGCCGCCTCTTTCCCGTCCACGGTCACGTCGAGCCGCGCCAGGCGGCTGAGCGCGTCGCGCGAGACCACCACGTCGTTGAGCACCGCTCCGGAGAGCAGCTCCGCTCCGTCGCGCCGGACCTCGGCCGAGAGCATCAGGCGTCGCGATGACTGCAGCTTGCCGGCCAGCGCGGCGTCCAGCGCCTCCCACACGCGGTCGCGGGAGAACTCGGTCAAGAAGCCGAGCGTACCCATGTTCACGCCCAGGATCGGCACCTCGCGCCCGGAGCAGAGGCCGGCGGCGTGGATGAGCGTGCCATCGCCGCCGAGCACGACGATCAGGTCGGCGACCGCGCCCAGTTCCCGGCCCGCCGCGGTCGGTACGTCGGTGACGCCTGCCTCGGCCTCCACCAATACCTGGACGCCCCGCTCGCCGAGCCGGGCGACCATGTCGCGCGCCAGATGGGCGGCAGCCTGGCTGTGCAGCCGGGGGACGATACCGACGATGTGCACGGGCCCGGACTGTATCAGCCTG
Organism: Myxococcales bacterium; assembly: GCA_035260805.1. GTDB lineage: Bacteria > Myxococcota > Myxococcia > Myxococcales > 40CM-4-68-19 > VBKO01. The sequence goes on from DATFUN010000021.1 coordinate 9,441, forward strand.
CCCGGCAGCACGCTCCCTTACGAACTTGTATTGCCGCGGAGAAGGCGGTCCGGGGACGCACCGCTTAGGAACCCCATCGCCGGTCCGCATCGGGCGGATCGCCAAGTCGAAAGGATTGCATGTCCCGCATGAACGTCATTTCCGCGCTGGTCGCGGCTACGCTGGGCCTCGGAACCGCCGGCGCCGCGCTGGCGAGCAACGGCAAGCACGGGAGCCATCACCAGAAGGACGCCGGCGACGACGACCGGGCGGCCGTCGCGCGCCTCCAGGCGTCTCCGACGTCGCTTTCGCAGGCCATCGCGGCGGCCGAGCGACAGACCGGCGGCAAGGCCATGGCCGCCAGCGTGGTCGAGAAGAATGGCGGCAACGCAACCGGGCCGGCGGTGTTCGTGGTCGAGATCGCCCGCAACGACGCCGTCGACCGGGTGACGGTGGACGGCGCGACGGGCAAGGTGCTCAAGGTCGCCCCGGACGACCAGGAGGGCGAGCACCACGACGGCGACCACGACCAGGAGGACGACGACTGAGCGCGGCGGGTTGCCTCCCGGGCCCGGGGCCATGATGCTCCGGGCGCCAGGAGCCTCTGGGGGACGCCATGAAAATCACCATAGAAACATGGTGTCCCCTCCGCGAGTGCGCATGAAGATCCTGCTGATCGAGGACGATGCCGAGACCGCCGCGCACCTGCGCAACGGGCTGCGCGAGCACGGTCACGTCGTCGACCATGCCGCGGAGGGGCGGGAGGGCCTCTTCCTCGCTGCCGGCGGGAGCCACGACCTGCTGATCGTCGACCGGATGCTCCCGCAGCTGGACGGCCTCGCCATCGTCAAGACGATCCGGAGCGCGGGCGTGCGCACGCCGGTGCTCTTCCTCACCACCATGGGCGGCATCGACGATCGGGTCGAGGGGCTCACGGGCGGAGGCGACGACTACCTGGTCAAGCCGTTCGCCTTCGCCGAGTTGCTCGCGCGCGTGCACGCGCTGGCGCGGCGCCCGCCGCTCGATCCCGTGGAGACCGTGCTCCGCGTGGCAGATCTGGAGATGGACCTGCTCAAGCGCGCGGTCCGGCGCGCCGGCCGGCGCATCGACCTGCAGCCGCAGGAATTCAAGCTGCTCGAGTACCTGATGCGCAACGCGGGACGGGTGGTGACGCGCACGATGCTGCTCGAGAAGGTCTGGGAGTTCCATTTCGACCCGAGGACGAGCGTGGTCGAGACGCACATCAGCCGGCTGCGCGGCAAGGTCGACCGGGGCTTCGGCGGCGAGCTCATCCGCACCATTCGCGGCGCTGGGTACTGCCTGGGTGCGTCCGATTAGGGCGCGGCCGGCCCGCGAACCGGGCAGGACCGCTTGGTCGGCGGTCACCGGCCTCCTGCGCACGGCGAGCTTCCGCCTGGCCGCGTTCTACGCCCTGCTCTTCGGCGCCTCGGCGGTGGCGCTCTTCGGCGTCGTCTACTGGATCGCATCCCAGGCCTTGCACCAGCAGCTCACCGCCAGCATCGAGAACGAAATGGCCATCCTCTCGGATGCGCATCGCGCCGGCGGCGCCGAGCAGATCGCCGCGACGATCCGCGCCAGACTCTCGTCCGGCCGCCATCCGGCCCGATACTACGTGCTCCAGGATGCGGCAGGACGCGAGCTCGCCGGCAACCTCACCGTTCCGGACCGGAGGCAAGGTTTCATCGAGCTGCCCATCCCCGCCGGGGAACACCAGGAAGACGATCCGCCCGACGAGGGGTCCGGTGGCACGCTCCTGGCGCTCGGCCGCATCCTGCCGGACGGCAGGTACCTGGTCGTCGGCCAGGACCGGCAGGGCATCCGCGAGGCGAAGGAGGCGATCGTCACCGCGTTCGGCTGGGGCCTCGGGGTGACGCTCTTGCTGGCGGCGGTGGGCGGGGCGCTCGCCAGCGCGGGGTTCCTCCGGCGCGTGGATGCGATCAACCGCACGACCCGGGGGATCATCCAGGGCAACCTGGCGGATCGGGTTCCGACGCGCGGAACGGGGGACGAGCTCGACCGCCTGGCCGCGAACCTCAACGAGATGCTCGACCGGACCCAGTCCCTGATGGGAGCGCTGCGGCGAGTCTCGAGCGACATCGCCCACGACTTGCGCACGCCGTTGACCCGGCTTCGCCAGCGGCTGGAAGCGGCGCGCGCCAACGCCAGGACGGCCGAGGAGGCCGGAGCGGCCATCGATCGGGCGATCGGCGACGTCGACGAGCTCCTGATGATCTTCTCGGCCCTCCTCCGCATCGCCCAGATCGAGTCCGGCTCGCGCCGCGCCGGATTCGCCCCGCTCGACCTCTCGGCCGTGTTCCGCAAGATCGCGGACGCCTACGCTCCGGTCGCCGAGGACCAAGGGCAGTCGCTCACCTCCAGCATCGGCGCGCAGGCTCCCTATCGCGGCGATCGCCAGCTGCTCGAGCAGATGCTCGCGAACCTGGTCGAGAACGCGCTCCGCCACACGCCGCGAGGCTCGACCATCTCGCTCTCGTTGCACGACACGCCCGACGGCCTTTTGGGCTCGGTCGCCGACACCGGCCCCGGCATCCCCGTGGACGCGCGCGCGAAGGTCTTCCAGCCTTTCTATCGTTTGGAGACCAGCCGCAGCACGCCGGGCAGCGGGCTGGGGCTCGCGCTCGTCGCCGCCATCGCCGACCTGCATCGGATCCAAGTCGAGCTGTCGAGCAACGAACCCGGGTTGAAAGTCTCGCTCGGATTCGGCCGTGGGGCGGATGCGGCGGAGCGGCACCATGCCGGCGCTGCAGAAAGCTGAGCCCGGGCGGCTCGAGCGGCTCCGCTGGGCGCTGGTGCCCGCGGTCGGGCTCGCGT
>DATFUN010000022.1:0-4597 GCA_035260805.1 Myxococcales bacterium
CTGGATGCCGATCGGGAACCCCGCCCGCTCGAGCTGGGTCCAGGCCCAGTAGGCGGCGAGCTGGAACGCGCCGTCGACGAGTCCAGCTACCGGATCGACCAGTTCCCGGAGGTGCAGGAGCTGGAGCAGCGCCTCGGGCTGGTCGCCGCGTTCGGCCTGAAGAACCCGTACTTCAACGTGCACGAGCGGGTCACCAACGACACCTCGGTGATCGGCGGACGCACGATGATCAACTGGTCCAGCTACAACTACCTGGGCCTCTCCGGCGATCCCCAGGTCAACCGCGCCGCGCAGGACGCCGTGGAGCGCTACGGGACCAGCGTGTCCGCCAGCCGGGTGGCGAGCGGCGAGAAGCCGCTGCACCGCGAGCTGGAGCAGGAGCTTGCGCGCTTCCTGGGATGCGAGGACGCGATCGTGACCGTGTCCGGGCACGGCGTGTTCATGACCGTCATCGGGCACCTGATGGGTCCGCAGGACCTCATCCTCCACGACTCGCTGGCGCACGACTGCATCCTGGGCGGCTCGAAGCTCTCCGGTGCGAAGCGCCGGCCGTTCCCGCACAACGACTTCGAGGCGCTCGAGAAGCAGCTCGCGCAGCTGCGGCCGCACTACCGGCGCGTGCTGATCGCCGTGGAGGGCGTGTACAGCATGGACGGCGACATCACGCCGCTGCCCCGCTTCGTCGAGCTGAAGAAGAAGTACAAGACGCTGCTCCTGGTCGACGAGGCGCATTCCATCGGCGTCGTCGGCCCGACCGGGCGCGGCGTGGGCGAGCACCACGGCGTCGACCGGGCCGACGTGGACCTGTGGATGGGCACCATGTCCAAGTCGCTCGCCTCGTGCGGCGGGTACGTCGCCGGCTCCAAGACGCTGGTGAACTTCCTCAAGTACACGGCGCCCGGATTCGTCTACAGCGTGGGCATCTCGCCGGCGAACGCAGCCGCGGCTCTCGAGGCGCTCCGCCAGATCGAGGCCCACCCCGAGAAGGTGCAGCGGCTGCACGAGCGGAGCGCCCTGTTCCTCAAGGTGGCGCGCGAGCGCGGAATCGACACCGGATTCGCCGCCGGCAGCGCGGTGGTGCCCGCCATCCTGGGCAACTCGCTGCACAGCCTTCAAGTCAGCGAGGCGCTGCGGCAGCGGGGCATCAACGTGCAGCCCATCCTCTATCCCGCTGTGGAGGAGACCGCGGCGCGGCTGCGGTTCTTCATCACGTCGACGCACACCGAGCAGCAGATCCGCGAGACCATCGAGGTACTGGCCGAGGAGATCGCCCGGGTCCGCGCCGAAGGCGGCCCCGAGCTGCAGACCGGTTCGGTCTAGCGCACTGTCCCGACGTACACGTATGCGGTGCCCGCCAGGAGAGGGGTTGCGCCCCGCTGCGAGAACGAGCCGGACTCGCTCATCAGGGCGAGGAACCGGTCGCCCGCGGGGAACGCGGCTGCGGTGCGGGGGAGATATTCGTACGCCGAGCGGTTCCCGGTGAGCAGGCCGCCGAGCGCGGGCATCACCTGCCGGCTGTAGACGCGGAACAGCGCGCCGAACGGGCCGCGCGGCTGGCCGAACTCGAGCACCACCACCCGGCCGCCCGGCCGGACGACGCGCGCCATCTCGCGCAAGCAGCGCACCGGATCGTCGACGTTGCGGATGCCGAACGCGATGGAGGCCACGTCGAACGAGCGATCCGCGTACGGCAGCGCGAGCGCGTCGGCCACCTCGAAACGGACCTCCAGCCCGGCCCGGCGCGCCTTGGCCGGGGCCGGGGCGAGCATCTCCTCGCAGAAATCGGTGCCGACCACCTCGCCGGTGGGGCCGACGGCGCGCTTGAACGCCAGCGCCAGGTCTCCGGTGCCCGTGGCGCAATCGAGGACGCGATCGCCGGGGACCGCGCCGGAGAGCCGCACCGCCGCGCGGCGCCATCCCCGGTGCACGCCGAGCGAGAGCACCTCGTTCGCCGCGTCGTAGCGCCGCGCGATCGAGGCGAACATCTCGCGGACCTGCTCGCTCACCGCAGCGCCGCCCGGCGGGCGGGCTCCGGACGCCACAGGACGCGTCCGACGGCGTCGACCACCGGGGCCAGGCGATCCATCAGCTCGCGCAGCTCGCGCGGGCGCAGCGCCTGCGCGCCGTCGCAGAGCGCCTCCTCCGGCCGCGCGTGCACCTCGACCAAGAGCCCGTCGGCGCCGGCTGCGGCGGCGGCGAGCGAGAGCGGCAGCACCAGCTCGGGCCGGCCCGCGGCGTGCGAGGGATCCACCACCACCGGCAAGTGCGTGCGCTGCTTGGCCAGCGCGACGGCGGAGATGTCCAGCGTGTTGCGGGTGGCCGTCTCGAAGGTGCGGATGCCGCGCTCGCAGAGGACCACCTGGTCGTTGCCGCCGGCGAGGAGGTACTCGGCCGCGAGGAGCCACTCCTCCACGGTTGCGGCCGGGCCGCGCTTGAGCAGCACGGGCCTGCGCAGCCGCGAGAGCGCTTTCAACAGAGCGAAGTTTTGCATGTTGCGGGCGCCGACCTGGAGCAGCGAGGCGCGCTCGAGCGCGGGAAGCTGCCCCGGCTCCATCACCTCGGTCACCGCGGCGAGCCCGTTCCGCTGGGCGGACTCGAACAGGAGCCGCGCGCCGTCGGCGCCCAGGCCCTGGAACGCGTAGGGGCTGGTCCGCGGCTTGAAAGCCCCGCCTCGAAGGACGGCGCATCCGGCGTCGGCGACGGCCCGGGCGGCCTCCTCCAGCTGCGTGGCGCTCTCCACCGCGCAAGGACCCGCCATGACCACGAATGCCCGGCCTCCCAGCTCGACGGGACCGCGCGGGCCCGGGAGCCGGACCACGGTCGTCGGGGCGCCAGGCCGCCGCTGGGCGAGGCGCGCGTCTTCGCCTGCTGCCTTCAACGGACCTCCCGTGCGCTGCGTCGCGTCGCGGACGCCGCGGTGGTTCGGCGGACGAATCGCTTGCATCAGAGCCTTCAAAACGTTTTGAAACAAGTGGTATGTAGCGGGGCCTGCGGCGGGGAGCAAGAGGAAGGAGCGAGGAGGAGATGGCGCTGCACACCGCCGGAATCCCCAGGCTGGCGGGCATCTGCGCCGAGGCACCGCCCGGCGCTGCGCCGTCGGGCCTGGGTCCGCTCCGGTTCTCCTGGTCGCACCCGGAGCGGGGGCTCCGCCTGCGCGCCCACGGAGAGACGGTGCGCCGGGAGACGGGCGCGGGAGGGCTGGGCGCCCTGCTCGGCGCTTTGTCGCGCACCGACGGGGTTTCGTGGCTCGACGGTCCCGCGGATGCGCGCCCCAGACCGCCGGGGCCGTGGTTCGGCGCCATCGCCTTCGATCCGTCCCGTCCGGCCTGGAGCGGATTCGCCCCGGTCCGCTTCTCCGCTCCGCGGCTGCTCGTCTGGGAGCAGGGGGGCCGCCGCCACGTCGCGACCTTCGCGGCGGAGGGCGAAGAGACGCGCGGGGCGCTGCAGGCCGCCCTCGACGCTGCGCGACGTGCCTTGGATGAGCCGCCAGCACCCGAGCGGGACCTTCCGGCGCGCTCGCGCGCGCCGGTGTTTCAGGACGGCCGCGCGCGCTGGGAAGCGCTCGTCGATCTGGCCCTCGAACGGATCCGCGCAGGCGAGCTGTCCAAGGTGGTCGTCGCGCGCACGGTGGACGTCCCCGCGGCGCTGGCGGCCGAAGTGCTCGCGGCGCACCTCGAGCGCGCCTATCCGCAATGCCGCACCTTCCACCTGGCCGGCGACGGGGGCGGCGCGTTCGTCGGCGCCACCCCCGAGAGCTTCTGCAGCCTGGAGGGCCAGCAGCTGCGCACCGAGGCGCTGGCGGGCTCGGCGCGCCCGGCGGAAGCTTCGGCGCTGCTGCGCCGCCCGAAGGACCTCCGCGAGCACGAGTGGGTGGTGGAGCACATCGCCTCGGCGCTCCGGCGCATCTCCGAGACGGTCGAGGTCCCCGCCTCGCCGGTCGTGCGCGAGCTGGCCACCGTCGCGCACCTCCATACGCCGATCGCCGCGCGCCTGCGTCCGGGCGCAGGCCTTGCCGAGGTGGTCGCGGCACTGCACCCCACACCCGCGGTCGGCGGCGTCCCTTCCGCCGCGGCGGTGCGCTTCCTGGCGGAGCACGAGAAGCTCGACCGCGGCCTCTACGCCGGTCTCGTCGGCCTGGTCGGTCCCGCGCGAGCCGAGCTGGCGGTGGCGCTCCGCTGCGCGCTGCTCCAAGGTGGTGGGGCGCGCCTGTTCCTCGGAGCCGGCATCGTGGAGGGGTCTTCGCCCGAGTCGGAGTGGATGGAGACGCAGCTCAAGGCGCGGGCCCTGCTCGACGCGCTGGAGTCGCCCAGGTGAGCGCGGGGACCAACGAGCTGTGGGCGCGCGCCCTGGTGGACGAGCTGTGCGCAGCGGGCGCCTCGGAGGCAGTGATCTGCCCGGGGTCGCGGTCGACTCCCCTCGCGCTTGCTTGCGCCGGCGAGCCGCGGCTCTCGGTGCGATCGGTGGTCGACGAGCGCAGCGGCGCGTTCTTCGCGCTCGGGGCGGCGAAGGCGACTGGGAAGCTCGCGCTGGTGGTGGCGACCTCGGGCACCGCCGGCGCGCATTTCTACCCGGCGCTGCTGGAGGCGGAAGCGAGCCC
>DATFUN010000023.1:0-6360 GCA_035260805.1 Myxococcales bacterium
CCGCCGATGAGCTTCCGGGTGCCCAGCAAGAAGCAAACCCTCCTGCAGTACCTCCAGCGGGGGGTGACCATGGTGCACCTCGACGCGCGCCGTCCCGGGGTGAGCGTGCCGCCGCAGTACGCGCACGACGCGCACCTGCGCCTGAACTTGAGCTACCGCTACTCCATCCCGGACTTCGAGATCGACGAGCACCGCGTCCAGGCGACGCTCTCCTTCTCGGGCACGCCCTTCCAGTGCGTCATCCCCTGGGAGTCGGTCTTCGGGATCACCAGCCACTCCGGTGACGGGCAGGTCTGGCCGGAGGATCTGCCGACCGAGGTCATGCAGACGCTGGGGCGGCCGGAGCGCCCGCCTGCCGCGCGCCCGGACCGCCCGGGCCTTTCAGCCGTGCCTCGCGAGACCAGGGCGCCGGATCGGCCATCCGCCGAGACGCACGACGCCGGTCGGTCGTCGGACGAGTCCCCTCGCCGTCCCCACCTGCGCCTGGTCCGCTAGGTCTTACAGCTCCGCCGCGGCCGCCTCGTCCGCCGCTATGACTACTCGCCCGGCAGCGCGGCGCAGCCACTGCGCCGGGCACGCCACGAGATCTTCCGGTCCCTTCAAAGCCCGCGCCAGAACGGGCGCTTTCTGCTCGCCCGCGACCTGCAGGACCACGTTGCGCGCGGTGACGATGAGGAAGGGCGTGAGCGTCAGCCGATCCACGCGCGGCTCCAGGCGTTCGGGCGCCGCGACGTGCCGGACCAACTCGTCGTCCCCGCGGTCGGCGGAGGCGGGTACGCCGGCGAACAGCGAGCAGATGTGGCCGTCCGGTCCGAGGCCGAGCAGCACCAGGTCGAGCCGGGGCGGCGTTCCCAGGGTCGCGCGCAAGTCTGCCGCCGCGCGCCGCGCCTCGGCGTCCAGATCCTTCTCCTCTCCGCGCAGCCTGTGCACCTGGGCCGGCTGCGCGGGGACGTGCGCGAGCAGCTCGCGCTGGGCCAGGCCGTAGTTGGAACGCTCGTCCTGCGGCGGCACGGCGCGCTCGTCGCTGAAGAAGAACTGCAGCGCGCTCCACGGGATCCGGTCGCGCAAAGCGGGCGAGCGCAGCTTCTCGTAAAGCGGCTTCGCGCTCCCTCCTCCGGTCAACGCGACCGAGCCGCGCCGGCGCGCGGCCACCGCTCCCGCCGTCGCCTCGATGAACAGCTCGGCGGCGACCGCCGCTACCTCACCCGCGTCGCGGACGACCGCCACCTCGCTCATGACCCGTCTCGAGGCAACAGCTTCACGGCGGCCTGCACCGCCGCGGCGTACAGCTCGTCGTGCCCGGCGAGGAGCTTCAGCTCCATCGCGAGCAAGCGCCCCGGGGTCTCCGGAGGCAGGCGCAAGCGGTGCACCATCTCGCCGTCGTCGTCCCCCCGCACCTCGGCGACCAGGACGGACTTCTCACGCCGCAGCGTGAACGTCGCGGGCGGTGCGGTGAACTCGAACCCCGCGATCTGCCCTCTCCCCAGCGGCATCGCCGCGGGCAGGCCGGTCACCTCAGCGCCGTCTCCGGCCCCAGGCATCGCGGAGTCCGTCTCCCCTTCGGGTCCCGTCACGATCTCCACCCGGGCCTTCCTCACGCGGGAGGCAAACCATCCGGCGAGCAGCACGCCTTCGGCGCCGATCGCTCCGGCGCAGATCACGCGGGCGGACCGCAAGTTCCCACGGTGCTCGCGGAGGTTCGGCACGTCCAGCACGTCGGCGGCCAGCGACATCCAGGGAAAGATGCGCGCCCAGGCGAGGTCGCCGATCGGCGCGCCGCGCGCGAGCATCGCGCCCACATCGGCAAGCGCCTGCGGCGGCCGCGTCCCCGAGTCGATGATCACCCGGTCGGCGGCGTCGACCGCATGCCGCAGCAGCGCGCCTTCGGGGCGCCCTCCCCACACGACCACCACCGGCAGGTCGGGTGCGAGAAGGCCCAGCAGCGCCGATTCGAGATGGCGCACCCCGCCGCCTTGCGCCGTCAGCACGAACCGCTCCAGCGTAACGGCGCCCCCGCTGCGCAGCGCCGAGACGCGGGCGGTGACCGAGTCGCCCCCGGCATGAGCCTCTGCGATGAGCACCACCAACCTCGATGGATGGATTCGTCCCGCCACCTCCAGCGCAGCCTGGGCACGCTCGTACGCGGCCGGGCTGAAGTAGATGGCCACCAGGTTGAAAGCGGTGACCGTCTCGCCGGGGCTCCCGACGCGCTCCTTCGCCTGCTGGAGCAGCGCGCGGATCTTCTCCAGGTCGATCCCCTGATCGAAGTGAATGGTCAGCTCGTCCCAGCCGCGCGCCGCCTGACCGCCCGAGATCGGTTCCCCGATGGAAACGCTCATGGCCGCCTCCACGCGTGCCCGTCGCGGGCCAGGAGCTCGTCGGCTTGCGGCGGCCCCCAGGTGCCCGCCTCGTAGGGGAACGGGGGCGGCGCGTCGGGCGCCTCGATGGTCTGGAGGATCCCGCCGACCAGCTTCCAGGCAGCCTCGACCTCGTCCTTGCGGGTGAACAACGTCTGGTCGCCGCGCAACGCGTCGAGGAGGAGCCGCTCGTACGCTTCAGGCGAGGCGGCCGCGAAGGCCGTACCGTAGCGGAAGTCCATGCTCACCGTGCGCGGGCGGTACCGCTCGCCGGGCACTTTCGCGGAGAACCGCAGTGCGATGCCCTCCTCGGGCTGCACCCGCACGATGAGCGTGTTGGGAGCCGCGGCTCCTTCGCCGAACAGAGCGTGCGGCAGCTTGCGGAACTGGATGGCGATCTCGGTGAGCCGCTTGGGCAGCCGCTTGCCGCTGCGCAGGTAGAAGGGGACGCCATCCCAACGCCAGCTGTCGATGTTCAGCTTGATGGCGGCAAAGGTCGGGGTACGCGAGCCCTTCGCCACGTCTTTCTCGTCCTGGTACCCGGGCACGTCGTTCCCGGCGATCTGCCCCGCGGTGTATTGGCCGAGGACCACGCGCTGCGCGACCGCCTCGGGTCCTTCGATGGAAGAGATCGCGCGCAGCACCTTCACCTTCTCGTCGCGCACCGCATCCGCGTCGAAGGCGACCGGCGCTTCCATGGCGGTCAGGCAGACGAGCTGCAGCACGTGGTTCTCGATCATGTCGCGCAGGATGCCCGCCTCTTCGTAGTAGCGGCCGCGCGACTCGATGCCGAGCTCCTCGGCGGCGGTGATCTGCACGTGATCGACGTAGTTGCGGTTCCAGATCGGCTCGAAGATGGTGTTCCCGAAGCGGAACACGAGGAGGTTCTGCACCGTCTCCTTGCCCAGGTAGTGGTCGATGCGGAAGATCTGCCGCTCGTCCATCACCTCGAGCACCATGCGGTTCAGCGCGCGCGCCGAGGCGAGGTCCCTGCCGAACGGCTTCTCGATCACCACCCGCGTGAACCGCGCCTCGCCGGGCGGGCGGATCATCCCGTGCTTCTGCAGCTGGCGCAGCAGCACGGGGAAGGTGCTGGGCGGGGTGGCGAAGTAGAAGAGCCGGTTCCCGCGCGTGGCGCGCGAGCGGTCGAGCTCCTCCAGGGTGCCGGCCAGCCGCTGGAAGGTGGAATCGTCGTCGAAGGCGCCGGGCACGTAGCGCAGCCCGGAGGCGAAATCGCGCCAGACGTCCTCGTCGATGGGCTTGGTGCGGGAGAACCGACCCACCGCCTCGCGCATGTTCGCCTGGTACTGCTCGTGCGTGTACTCGCTCTTCGAGACCCCGACCAATCCAAACGCGGCCGGGAGGTGGGCGGTGAGCGCCAGGTTGTAGAGCGCGGGGATCAGCTTGCGTTGCGCCAGATCGCCGCTCGCGCCGAACACCACCAAAGCGCAGGGCTCCGGCACCGAGTCGGCGCGCAGGCCCACGCGCAACGGATTCGGCAGCTCGTCGTGCTCGGGCGCATACGGCATGTCAGACCTTCTTCACTTCGTGGCCGCCGAACTCGTTGCGCAGCGCGGCCTGCACCTTGGCGTTGAACGACTCCCGCTGGCGCGAGGCGATCCGCTCCAGCAGCGAGAGCGTAATCACCTGCGCGGGCACGTTCTGGTCGATGGCCGCCTGGACCGTCCAGCGCCCCTCCCCGCTGTCCTCGACGTATCCCTGCACCCTCTCCAGCCTGGGATCCTTGCTCAGCGCTTCCGCGAGCAGCTCGAGCAGCCAGGAACGCACCACGCTCCCGTGCAGCCACGCCTTGGCGATGGCGGGGAGATCGAGGTTCGGGAACGGCGACGTCTTGAGAATTTCGAATCCCTCGCCGTACGCGGCCATCAGCCCGTACTCGATCCCGTTGTGGACCATCTTGGTGAAGTGCCCGGACCCGGCAGGCCCCGTGTGGAGCAGCCCGTTCTCCGGCGCGAGCGCCTCCAGCGCCGGCCGCGCCAGACGGAACGCCTCCGGCGCGCCGCCCACCATCAGGCAGTAGCCGTTCTTGAGCCCCCACACGCCACCGCTAGTGCCGGCGTCCATGAAGAACAGCCCCCGCTGCTGCAGCTCCTGCGCGCGCCGCATCGAATCCTTGAAGTTCGAGTTGCCGCCGTCGATGATCAGGTCGCCGCGCGACAACATGGGGGAAAGCGAGGCGATCAGCTCCTCGGTGATGCGCCCGGAAGGCACCATGCTCCACACCACGCGCGGGGGCTGCATCGCCGCGACCACCTCGTCCAGGGTGGTCGCGGGCGTGGCTCCGTGGGCGGCCAGCTCGGTCGCGCGCCGCGGATCGAGGTCGTAGACGATCACCTTGTGCCCGCGGAGCAACAGCCGCTGCGCCATGTTGGCGCCCATCTTGCCGAGCCCGAGCATCGCGATCTGCATCCTGCCTCCCAGCCGCTGCCGTATTCGGCAGCGCTGTGCCTTTTCGCGGCCTATCCGCGAATCAGCCCCAGCGCCTCGCGCACCACCTGCAGGAACTTCCGCGGGTCGCCGTCCTCGACGTGCACGCGCAGAGCGCGCCGCCCGCGGGCCTGCAGCACCTCGAGGTCGCCGCGCGCCTGCGCAGCGAACAGCGTGGCGAACCCGTACGGCTGCCCGGGGATGGGGATGTCCGCTCCGCCGTCCACGGTGGCTTGCAAGAACAGCCCCGTGTTCGGTCCGCCCTTGTGGAGCTGGCCGGTCGAGTGCAGGTAGCGCGGTCCGAACCCAAACGTAGACGCCAGCCGCGTGGCGTCGCGCACCTCTCCCTGCAGCTCGGAGAGCTCCGCACGGAGCGCGTCGTCCGGCACCAGGTAGCCGAGCTGCGCGACATATTCGCCCTCGTCACCGAGGGCGAGGTGCGCGGCGATCCAATGCACCGCGCTCGAGGCGCTCCCGCCGCCGAGGGTGCCCGCCGCCTTGCGCAGGATCGCGGCGTGCTCCGGGCTGCAGAACAGCGCCAACCCCGCGCCGCGCAGCGCAGGCTCGGCGGACGGAAGCCTCTCGCCCGAGAGCAGCTCCTTCGTCTTCTCCTTGGCGACCGCCACGTCGGGCTCGTCGAAGGGATCCACTTCCAGCACGGCTCCCATCACGGCGGTGGCGATCTCCCAGCGCAGGAACTCGCCGCCCAGGCCGTATTCGCCGGGCACCTCCCAGCGGATCACCGGATGGCCCGCCTCGGCGAGCGCCTGCACGGCGCGCTCGTGCTCCGGGGCGTGCTCGCCGGCAAGCCACAGCGCGGCGAAGATCCGGTCGTTGCCGTACACCTCGGGCGGGCCGGGCGGCTCGCCGTCGACGGGCAGGACGCCGCGCCCGCTCTTCCCGGTGCTCTCGGCGATCAGCTGCTCCACCCAGGCGCCGAACGGGCGCAGGCGGGGGCTCAGGAGGAGCGTGAGCTTGTCGCATTTCGCCCGCGCGCAGCCGCCGGCGATCGCCCCCAGCCGCACCGCCAGGTTCTCCTTGAGCGGCACGCGGGCGTGGGAGGCGAGCGCCACCCGGTCGGCCTCGTCGAGCAGCTTGCCCAGGTCGAGGCCGAGCAGCGCCGCGGGCACCAACCCGAAGTAGGAGAGCGCCGAGTACCGGCCGCCGATGTCGGGCGGGTTCGCCCAGGTGCGCCAGAAGCCTTCCTTTTCCGCGAGCTGTTGCAGGGGCGATCCGGGATCGGTGATGGCCACGAAATGACCGCCTGCCTTGCCAGCGACGACGCCCTCCATCACCAAGCGGAAATGCCGGTAGAACGAGAGGACCTCGGTGGTGGTGCCGCTCTTCGAGGAGACCAGGAAGAGCGTGCGCGAAAGATCGAATCCCTCCACCGCCTTGCGGACCGCGTCCGGCGCGGTGGAGTCCAGGACGCGTAGATCGAGGCCGCCCTCCTGCTTCCCGAAGATGCGCGCCATCACGTCGACGCACAGGCTCGATCCGCCCATGCCCAGAAGGACGCAATGGCGGAAGCGCTGCGCCGCAAGGTTGGCGAAGC
>DATFUN010000024.1:0-9628 GCA_035260805.1 Myxococcales bacterium
GGCCGCCCGACTCTCCATAGAAAGGCGTCCGGTCGAAGACCAGCTCGGCTTCCGCGCCAGCCGCGACGCGCCGCACGCGCTGTCCGCCGGCGACGACGCTCTGGAGCATGCCGTGCGAGGCGATCTGCTCGTAGCCGAGGAACTCCGACTCGCCCACCTCGCCCGCGAGTTGCTTGTAGAGGTCTCCCACCGCAGCCTCGCCCGAGCCCGCGAACGAACCGCGCGCGCGCTGCTCCTCCATCAGCTTCTCGAACCCGGCGTCGTCCACCGTGCAGCCGCTCTCCGCGGCGATGACCTGCGTCAGGTCGAGCGGGAACCCGTAGGTGTCGTAGAGCTTGAACGCCACCTCGCCGGGGATCTGCTTGCCCTTCCCGGCACGGCGGATCTCCTCCGCGAGAATGGCGCTGCCGCGATCCAGGGTGCGCAGGAACGCGTCGGTCTCGTGCTGCACCGTCTCCAGGATGCGGACCCGCGAGTCGGCCAGCTCCGGGTATACGTCCGACATGGTGTCGATCACCTTGCCGCAGACCCGCGCGTAGAGCGTCGAGTCGTTGCTCAGCCGCTGCGCGTGACGGATCGCGCGGCGCAGGATGCGGCGGAGCACGTACCCGCGGCCTTCGTTCGAAGGAAGCACGCCGTCGGCGATGAGGAACGAGGCCGCGCGCGCGTGGTCGGCCACCACCCGCATCGAGGCCGAATCTCCACGGGCATCGAGCGCATCGGTCGGGGAATATCGCTTTCCGCTGATGCGCGCGGCCTCCTGGATGAGCGGCTGCAACAGATCGGTGTCGTAGTTGGAGGCGACCTTCTGCACCGCCGCGGCCACGCGCTCCAGGCCAGCCCCGGTGTCGATCGAGGGTCTCGGCAGAGGGGTGAGCGGACCTTCCGGCTCCTTGCGCTCGAACTGCATGAAGACGAGGTTCCAGATCTCCATCCACGAGTCGCTGTCCTCGATCGCGTTCTGCGCGAAGAAGCGGTGCGCGTGCTCGTCGATCGCGCCGACGCTCGCCTCGCCGGGCAGGCGGTACAGATGGATCTCGCTGCAGGGCCCGCAGGGGCCCGTCGGCCCCATGGCCCAGAAATTGTCCTTCTCGCCGAGCCGGAAGATGCGCTCCTTGCGCACGCCGGTGGCCCGCCACAGCGCCTGCGCCTCGTCGTCGTCGCGGAAGACGGTCACGGCGAGCCGGTCCACGGGCAGCCCCAGGGTGCGGGTGACGAACTCCCATGCCCAGGCGATCGCCTCCTTCTTGAAGTAGTCTCCGAAGGAGAAGTTCCCCAGCATCTCGAAGAAGGTGTGGTGCCGCGCGGTGAACCCGACGTTCTCCAGGTCGTTGTGCTTCCCGCCCGCCCGCACGCACTTCTGGCTGGAGGCCGCGCGCTTGTAGTCGCGGGTCTCGCGCCCGGTGAACACGTCCTTGAACTGCACCATGCCGGCGTTGGTGAAGAGCAGGGTGGGGTCGTTCTGCGGGACCAGGGGCGAGCTCTTGACCCGCTGGTGCCCGCGCTCCTCGAAGAAGCGCAGGAACGCCTCGCGGATCTCCGCTCCGGTCCGGGGCGTGGCTGTCTTCGCAGTCGGCATGGGGGCGGGAAGATAAGGAAAACCCGGCCCCTTGTCACTCGGAGCTGGCCGGCCGGCCCGCCGGCCGGTCAACCGTCGATCGAGGAGCGTCTAGAACGTGAGATTTACCGCGATTCCAGTGCGGTACGTGTCCACGGCAACGATCCTGCCGCTGCCGCGGTCCACCTGCCACTGGCGGCGGAAATCCGCCACCAGATAAACGGGCCCCCTCACGCGAACGGCCGCGGAGGCGGCCAGCAGGGAGCGCTCGTCGAGCTCGAACGAGTTCCCCAGGTTGGCGAAGTTCTTGCGCAGGTAGTAGGCGGACAACTTCACCGCCTCGAACTTCGGCACGGTGGCGAAGAGCCCCAGCGACGCGCCGTTGTCCTGCTCGTAGTCCTGCAGGAGGCCGCCGATCTGGACCAGGCCGGCGAAGTTGAACGCCAGCTCGCCGTAGTACCCCTTCACGGACTTGCCGCCGGCAGCTTTCGCGTCGAAGGCCGCCGCCTGCTTGGAAGCAAAGCCTCCGCCGGGCACCGTCACGGCGTACTGCAGTCGCCCCAGATCGTAGGTTTGATCGAAGTATTCCGGAATGTAGCCTGGCTGCATGTGCCGGTATTCGAGCCGGGTCTGCAGGCTCACGTCGATGATCGGCACCGGCAGCCGGAAGTTCATCAGCGCGCCGACGTGGAGCCCGTTCCCCCCGCCGAAGAGCCGGTTGCCGTCGATGTACGGGATCACATCGACGATCTGGTTGTGGAACAGCTCGTACTCGACGTCGACGCCGCCGGCGGCGAACGCGCGCTGCGGGACCATGGGGTCGCCGTTCGCGTCGAACGGGACGGCGGGGACGGAGGCGAACGGGACCAGGGGCGCGGTCGGATCGACCACCACGGTGACGCCGAAGGCCAGCCCTCCCAGGCCGGGCATCCCGGCGAAGGGCCGCACGTACGCGCGGCCGCCGAGGACGCCCACTCCGGCCACGTTGTCGAGCAGCGTCTCGACGCCGAAGTAGTCGGAGTTGAAATCGAAGGCGATCCCGAACTTGCGCTGGTCGAGGCTCAGCGAGTTCGAGTAGCGGTTGACCAGCGTGCCGTGGCCCAGGCTGGAGCCCCACAGCTGGCCGGCGAGCAGGTAGATCGGCTCGCGCTTGTGGCCGTACCGCACGAATCGCACGAGCTTGAGATAGTCGCGCGGCTGGTTCCAGTCGCCGCGCCGGAGGACGTGCTCGTACGTCTTCGAGTCGCGCGTGCCGGTCGAATCGTCGTTGATGGCGAGCAGGTTCAGCGGCACGCCGAGGCCCACCGCGAAAGGTCCGAGCCCGAGCTCGGTGTTGATCACCGTGCTGAGGTAAGTGTCCTTGTCGATCTTGCCGAAGCCGATTCCGATGAACGCGCCCTGCGTTCCGCTGAAGAGCTGGGAAGGGTCGGCGAAGTCCTGGCTGCCGGAGCGCGCGTCGGGTTGGTTCTGCCCGGCGGCGCCGGCCGTCTCGATCCCCGGAGGAGGAGGCGGCGGCGGCTCTTCCTGAGCAAACGCGGCGGAAGAGAGCAGTGCCGCGCACGCGGCGGCGAAGAGCAAGCGAGGGGTCCGATCCGACATGAGGGCTCCAGGCATGCGAGGGCGCTTCCACCGTAGGGGACGCCTCGAGGAGGAGCCAGAAAAGTCCCGGCGCGGCCACGCTCCGTTTCCCCACTTTCACCTGCGTTGTCGGAGAAGGAGCGCGCGGAAGAGCTGCGCGAATCCGGCCGGCGCGAAGGCGTCTGGCCAGCGCGGCGACCCGAGCGCGGGCAGCTCGAGCGCCAGCAGGCGCGAGAGCAGGGGATGCCGCCTGCGCACCTCCTCGGCGGGTGCGGCGAAGACCTCGCAGGAGACGAATCGGCGCAGCCGCCAGAGGTCGGTGTAGCTGGCGCAGCGCACCGACAGGTCCGCGCCGAGCAGCTCGTGCAGGGGAAGCTCCTCGGCCTCGAGCTGGCACTCGGAGGCCGCCGCGCGGAGCTGGCGGAAATCGATGGACCACTCCGTGTGCTCGCTGGTCTTCGACCCGTCGGTGAGCTGCACGGCGGCGGGAGCGAAGTCGCCGCCGAACTCGGTGAACACCGCCGCTCCCCCGGGGGCCAGCGCCCGCGCCGCCTCGCGCACGAGCTGCGCGGCGCCGAGATTGATCCCGCCGTGCACCGGCAGGTCGGCGAGCATCTCGTTGCCGAGGATGACCCCGCGGAAGCTTCGCGGGCGGAGCGGCAGGGCCACCGCGTCGGCGCGCACGGCCGACCAGCGCGCGTGCGGGCCGCGCGGGACGTCGGAAGGGTTTGCGCCCGGTGCGAGCAGCCGCCGGCGCTGCGCGCGCAGCAGCGCGGGCGACAGATCGAGCGAGGTCCAGCGGCATCCGGTGAACGCCCCGGCATCGCCTCGCCAGGATGCCTCCGCCAGGTGCCCCGCGCCGCCCCCGACCTCCAGCGCGCCGTCCGGTCCGGGCTGGATCCCGCGCGCCGACAGGCCTTGCAGGAGCGCCTCGCCGTAGCGCCGGCCCCGGAGCGCCGGATGGGGAAAGCGCAGCAGGTGGGAGACGGTGCACTCGACCTCGTCGAAGCGGCGCCGCGCCGGCAGCCGGTCGGTCCGGTGGTGGGCCCGCGTCGCGTCTTCCGCCGCGCGCCTCAGCTCTTCTGCTTTCCCGCCAGCGGGTGGCCGTCCCATGGCACCAGGAGCAGGCGCGCGGCGAGCGCGTCCATCATCCGCGAAATGTCGCCCATCGCCTCGGTGAGCCCGCCCAGATCCGCATCGCCCCCGCCCAGCCTGGTGAGCCAGGAGTGGACGCGCCGCCGCGCCTCGGCCCCCACGGGCCGCACGTCGTCGGGCAGCTCGACCTCCATCTGCTCCAGCGCTGCGTCCATCTCGTACAGGCGGGCGAGGCAGGCGCGGGCGGAGTCCGGATCCGGCGGCGGGGCTTCGGTCATGCGGCGGTTCTCGCCCGAAAGGCGCCTCAGGAGCAAATCGAGCCGACGGTGACGGTCACGACGCCGGCAGCCAGCTCGAGCGGCAACTGTCCCAGGTCCACGTTGGCGGGGGCATGCGTGACCTTGCCGGCCAGGTCGAAAGCCGACCCGTGGCAGGGGCAGTACAGCGTGAAGGTGCCCGGCGCGCCCGCCGGCGCTGGCTGCACCGTGCACTGCTGGTGGGTGCAGACGGCCGAGAGGGCCACTGGATTCGCGGTCGCGTCCGGCCGCGTGACGAGGAGCGGTCCGGACATTCCCTCCGGGTGGCCGAGCACGGCTCCTCCGCTCTGCTGCAGCGCCGGGTAGCTCGCCAAGGCGAAGACGACCTTGCCGTTCTGCACCGGCGGGAAGACGGAATCGCCGGCGAACAGGTGGAGGCGGACGTCTCCCGTGGTCGGGTCGCGGCTCGCGGGATACGCCTGCAGATCGGTGCGCGCCGGCGGGTTGAGGACGGTGCCGTCGCCGGCGAAGCGCGACCCGTGGCAGGGGCACTCGGCCTGCAGATCCTCGCCCACCCAGGCGAGCTCGCATCCGGCGTGCGGGCAGATCGCCTGCAGGGCGACGAATCCGGTGCCGGTGTTCGCAATGAGCACCGGCCGCGGAGCGCAAGGGGTGTGCAGCACGACGGCGCCGCCGGGCCGATCGAGCTCGGGGACCTGCGCGGCGGGGAGGACGATCCTGCCGTCCACCAGCGTGCCGCCCTGCACGTCGCGGTTGGGAGAGATCCGCCGCGCGCATCCCGCCATCCCGCGTGCCAGCGCGGGAGCGCAGGCGGCCGCGACGGCGCGGCGGACGAGCTGGCGTCGGGTCAGGTCGTCGGACATCGATCCCTCAGAAGGTGAGCACCAGAAACCCCGTGTAGGTGGCGACCAGCGTCGTGTAGCCGATGATCTGGTGGGCGAGCGCGAAATCGCGCTGCGAGACCTGCCCCTCCTTGCTCGCGGTGATGGGTCCCAGCACCACCTGCGCGGCGAGCCCCGCCGCGGCCACCGCCATCGCCACCCTGTGCAGGGTGACGGTGTCCACCCGCGCCGGCTTGTCCAGCGGGCTGGGAGCGAGGAGGGCGAGAAGACCGGTGGCGGTGAATACCCCCGCGGCCGTGAACGCGGCGATCGCGTGCGGCGTGATCCATCGCCCCGTGTCTCCGCCGCCCCCGTACTTGTCGAGGTAGTTGACCTGGCCGAGCACCACCGCGGCGGTCATCGTGGCCATCGTTGCGTACCCGCCCAGCTGGTGGAGCTGCAGCATCGTGCGCCGGCGCCCCAGGTCGTGCATCAGCTCGACGTCTTTGACCCTGGTCGCCTCGTCGGGCGCCTTCTGCGGCGCGAGCAGGTCGAAATCCTGGTCCGGCGCCGCCGGCGTCCGCCCTTCGGGCTGTCCGGCCGGAGGCGAGGCCTGGGGGGAGGGCCCTTGGGGTGCCGGCGGCTGCGACCCCTGCGCATGCGCGCCGGAGGCGAAAGCGATTGCACAGGCGGCGGCCGCGAAGCTCGCGCGCATCAGTTCCTCCCCGCGCCCTCGCGGATCCACTGCGCGATGGCGTCCACCGAGCTTGCGCAGATCGAGCCGGGCGCGTCCGCCGGCATGCCGCTGCCCAGGTGCGCATCGAGCGCGGTGGTCAAGCGCAGCTTCTGGACCAGGAAGCTCGCGTCAGGGTCGCCCGGCTTCACCAGCAGGAGGTCCTTCAGGTCGCCCAGCGGGTTCACCGCCGTCCGGTTGACGAGCCGTGCGTACGCGTCCCCGGAGAGGTCGAGGAAGCTCGCGCTTCCCGCGCCCTCCGGCGAATGGCAGTTGATCCCCTTGCTCCCCGAGGCGCCGCAGCTCACCTGGAAGAGGCCGCGGTCGATGCTCGAGTAGGTGGGCTGCAGCGCGGGGCAGGCGCGCGTCCCCTGGCGGCAGGTGGCCCCGAGGCAGAAGCCGCTCGGCCCGCAGTCCGAATCGATCGCGCACGCGGCGCGGTCGACCGGATATGCGCAGGCGGCAAACAAGCCCGCGGCGGCGACCGGAGCCAGCCTCACTCGCGCACCGCGAAGACGACGTCGCCCGCGATGACCGCGCGGTCGTCGATCTTGATGAGGAGCAGCTCGGGCCTCTCCACCTGGAAGGCGTCGAGGCTGATGGGGAACGAGAACCTGGCTCGCACCCCTTGCGGCCCGGACGGCTCGAGGTGAACGGGGATGGCGTGCTTCTGCTGGATGCCGTTCAGCTCCACCCGGGCGTCCAGCGTCAGCTCCTGCGGTCCGGAGATCGGTAGCGTGACTGGAGGAAGCGTGCCCTTCACCTCCGCGACCGGATGCAACGGCTCGTGCGTCGCCTCGCGCATGTGCGCATCGCGGTTCGAGTTGCCGCTGTCGAACGTCGCCACCGGGGCGCGCACCTGCACCAGCGTGGGGCCTCCGGGCGTGAGGCGCGCGAGACCCTCGAGCTTGCGGGTGGCGCCGGTCACCTGGTGGAGCTTGTGCACCACCGTATAGCTGACCTCGCCCTTCTCGAGCGCGAGCAGCAGCGGCCGGGCTTCGTCGGCGCGTGCGGCGGCCGAGAGCAAGAGCGCCGCGGCGAGCCGAGTTGGCGTGAGCAGCGCGGTCCTCGCCAGGATCGACCGTCTCATCCAATTCCCCCGCGCGGCGCACGCCGGCTGCCACGGCGACTTCAGACACAGGAGTGTGACAGATCTTTAACAAGAACGGGCGTGCCGAATGGCAACGCCACAACGCGTCGCGTCAAGACGCCTACAGCGCGGTGGCCTCGCCCTTCCTCTCCGCCTCGCGCTGCGTCTTGAGCTTCTTCATCCGGCGGCGGATGAGCTCACGCTTGAGCGCGCTGAGGTGATCGACGAACAACTTGCCCTGCAGGTGATCCATCTCGTGCTGCACGCACACCGAGAGCAGGGTGTTCGACGCTTCCCGCCGGTGCTCCTTGCCGTCCCGTCCGAGGAACTCGACCACGATGCGGCCGAACCGGGTCACTTCCTCGTACTCGTCCGGGATCGAGAGGCAGCCTTCGGTATAGGTGAACTCGCCCTCGCCGACCTTGATGACCGGGTTGATGAGCCAGAAGAGCCCTTCGCCCTTCTTCTTGGCCGGCTCTCCCTCGGAAGCGCGCTGCTCGACGTCGATCGCGATGACGTTCTGCAGGACGCCGATCTGCGGGGCGGCGAGCCCGACGCCGTTCGCCTCGTACATGGTCTCGGCCATGTCGTCGCAGAGCTTGCGGACCGAGGCGTCCACCTCGGCCACGGGCTTCGCCTTCTGCTTGAGGCGGGGGTCCGGGTAGATGAGGATCTCGCGCAGGGCCATTCCAGTCGTCCTCCAATGAAGCAGCAGAATATAGTCGGCGCGCGGGGGCGCCGCAGCAAGGATTCCGTCAGGCGGCCGGGTCAGGCAGTGCCGTGGTGGCGACGGTCGACAAATCCTGGCGCGATCGGGCGGGTCGCCTGCCCGACCCTCAGGCCAGGGCAACTGGATCCATGTCGACCGACAGCTCCACTCCCGAGGGAAGGGGGACTTCTGCGAGGGCGCGGCTGAGCGCGTGAAGCGGGCGGTGCTCCCGCGCGCGCAGCAGCACCTGGAACCGGTGCTTTCCGCGCAGCCGGGCGATGGGGGCGGGGGCGGGCCCGAGCACCTCGAACGGCTCGCCGCCGCGCCGCTGCAGCTCGCGCGCGCTCCCGGCCAGGCGCTCCGCCGCCGCCTGCGCGCGGGCCTCGACGTTCCCCTGCAGGCGCAGCGCGCACAACCGCGCATACGGCGGGAAGGAGAGCGCCTCGCGCCGGGCGAGCTCGTCCCGCGCGAACCCGGCATAGTCGTGCGCCGCGGCGGCAAGGACCGCCGGCTCCTCGGTGCGGAAGGCCTGCAAGAGGACCCGCCCCGGCTGCTCGCCCCTTCCCGCCCGCCCCGCGACCTGCGCGAGCAGCTGCACGCAACGCTCCCCGGCGCGGAAGTCGGGAAGGTGCAGCGGCCCGTCGGCGTCCAGCGCGCCGACCAGCGTCACCCCCGGGAAATCGTGCCCCTTGGCGACCATCTGCGTCCCGATCAGCACGTCCAGCTCCCGCCGGGCGAAGCGCGCGAGCAGCGCCGCGGCCTTGCCCGGACCGCCCGCCGAGTCGCGATCGAGCCGGGCAATCCGCGCCCGTGGCAACAGCGCGCCCACCTCCTCCTCGACGCGCTCGGTGCCGGCGGAGAGCGGGACCACGTCGTCGCTTCCGCAGGCCGCGCAGGGCCGGGGAAGCTCCTCATGCCCGCACAGGTGGCAGCGCAGCGCGGTGCCCCCTTGGCGGTGCAGGACCAGGGCCACCGAGCAGTTGGGACAACCCAGCGCGGCGCCGCAGGATCGGCAGAGCAGGCTGCGCACGTGGCCGCGCTTGTTGAGGAACAGGATGGCCTGCTCGCCGCGAGCGACCGTCTCGCGCAGCGCTTCCGACAAGGCGGGCGTGAGGAGAGCGGGATCGCCGCGGCCGCGCAAGGTGGTCTTGCGATCGACGATGGTCACCCGCGGCAGCGCACGCCCGTCGACGCGCTCGGGGAGCCGGAGGGTGCGCAGCTTTCCCTCCTGGGCGCGGCGAAGCGTCTCCAGCGACGGCGTCGCGCTGCCCAGCACCGCGACCGCTCCCGCGTCGCGCGCCCTGACCAGCGCCAGGTCGCGGGCGTGGTACCTCAGCCGATCCTCCTGCTTGTAGGAGGGCTCGTGCTCCTCGTCGACCACGGCGATCCCCAGGTCGCGGACCGGAGCGAACACCGCGCTGCGAGCGCCGACCACGACCCCCGCCGCACCCGCGCGGACCCGGTGCCATTCCGAGAGCCTCTCGCGCTCGCTCAAGCCGGAGTGGAGCACCGCCACGTCGTCTCCGAAGCGCGCGCGGAACCGGCCCGCGAGCTGCGGCGTCAGCGCGATCTCCGGCACCAGCGCCAGCGCGCCGCGTCCCTGGGCACGCGCGTGGGCGATCGCCTCCAGGTAGACGTGGGTCTTCCCGCTTCCGGTCACCCCGTCGAGCAGGAAGGGCGCGTAGGCTCGAGCGTCCAGCGCGCCGCGCAGCTCGGCGAGCGCCGCCGACTGCGCGGCCGTCTCCCGCACCACCGCCGATCCCCAC
>DATFUN010000025.1:0-13768 GCA_035260805.1 Myxococcales bacterium
GGTCCCGCCCCTGCGCGAGCGGAGCGACGAGATCCTGCCGCTGGCGCGGCGCTTTCTCTCCTTCTTCGCCCGCGCTGCGCGCCGGCCCCCGCCGGAGCTGTCGCCGGAGGCCGCCAAGGCGCTCTTGGCGTATTCGTGGCCCGGGAACGTCCGCGAGCTTCGGAATGCCATCGAGCGCGCCGCGATCCTCTCCAGCGCGCAGGTCCTCGCCCCGCAGGCGTTCCCGGATCGCATCGCCGCGCACGCCTCGGGAGCGCCGGTGCTGGGCGGCGACTACACGGTGGACCAGGTCGAGCGCGAGCACATCCTGCGCGTCCTCTCGCGCCACCCGGTGCAGGAGGAAGCGGCCCGCGTGCTGGGCATCGACGCCAGCACCCTCTGGCGCAAACGGAAGAAGTACGACGAAGGATGAGCTGCTCAGCTCGCGGCCAGGCGCGGGCGATCGGCCGAGGCGGCTCCCGGGACGGGCAGGGTGAACCAGAAGCGCGCCCCGCCTCCGGGCTCCGTCTCTAGCCCCATCTCTCCTCCGTGCGCGCGGACGATCTCGCGCGAGATGTAGAGACCCAGGCCGATCCCCTCGCCCTTGGTGCCGGGGATGCGGAAGAACTTCTCGAAGATGCGATCCTGGTACTCGCGGGGGATCCCGGGTCCCTGATCGCTCACTTCGAATCGTACCCGGCCG
The DNA here is from genome assembly GCA_035260805.1 of Myxococcales bacterium. GTDB lineage: Bacteria > Myxococcota > Myxococcia > Myxococcales > 40CM-4-68-19 > VBKO01. The sequence continues at coordinate 683 of DATFUN010000025.1, forward strand.
CCGTCCGCCTCGGCCCGCAGCACGACCTGGCCGCCCCGCGGGCTGTGCCGGACGGCGTTGGAGAGCAGGTTGTCGAACACCAGCGACACGCGCTCCGGGTCGGCCAGCACCGGCAGCACCGGCTCCGACACGTCGGACAGCAGCGACACTCCGGCTTCCCGCGCGCTCGCCTCGCGCGCCGCGGCGGCTCCCTCCACCAGCGCTTTGGAGGAGATGGGCGCGGGCGACACTTCCACCTTGCCCGCCTGGATGCGGGAGAGGTCGAGCAGGTCGTCCACGATGCCCTGCAGCCGCTCGCAATCCTCCCGCGCCGCGTACAGCAGGTCCGCCTGCTTCTCGGTGAGCGATCCGACCGTCCCCTCCACCAGGATGTGGATGGCCATGCGCAGCGAGGTGAGCGGCGTGCGGAACTCGTGCGCCACCGTCGCCACCAGGTCGTTCTTCAGCTCGTCGAAGCGCAGCAGGCGGGTCACGTCCTGCAGCACGATGGTCGCGCCGACGACGGCGCCCTGCTCCGAATAGAGCGGACTGGCCCGGGGCAACAGCCGCCGCTCCACGCCGGACGAGAGCACCCGCAGCGCATCGTCCAGGCCGCGGGGCACGTAGGCGCCCTTGCCGCCGACCACGTGCTGCCGCACCCGCTCGATCGCGTCGCGAACGTCGGGCTGCACGCGAACGAGCGGGTCCGGGCCGGCGCCGATCTGCAGCAGCGTCTCGGCGCTCTGGTTCACGTTCAGGACCCGGCCGTCCACTCCGAGCACCACCACCGGGTCGGGCAGGCTGTCGATGGCCGCCTGCGAGCTCTGCTGGGCCTGGAGCAGCTCTCCCAGCGAGCTGGAGCGGTACTCGCGCAGCCGGTTGGCCATGGTGTCCAGCTCGCGCCCGACCTCGGCCAGCTCGTCCTCGCCCTCGATGCCGGCCCGCGCGTCCAGGTCGCCCTCGCCGATGCGCCGCACCGCCATGCTGAGCCGGGACAGCGGCCGCAGGGCGCCGGCGGTGAGCGAAGCCGACGCGAGGAGCCCCAGGGTGAGCGCGGCGGCGGTGGCGAAGAGCAGCAGCGCCCGGCTCTTCTCGGCGGCCCGGCGCGCCTCCTCGCTCTTGCGCACCATCGCGTCCTGGTTGATCTCCAGGATGCGCTCGGCGGCCACCTTCACGCGCAGGAAGGCGGGCTGCATGACGGTGAAATAGCGCTCGCGCAGCGCGGCCGGAGCCGAGAGCTCCCGATACGACTGCGACGCTTGCAGGTACCGGATCCACTCGCCGCGCAGCCCCTGGGTCGCTTCCTTCTCGCCCGGCTCGGTGATGTTCCGCTCCTGTACGCGCAGCTCGTCCTGGAACCACTCGGTGTTCGCAGTGGCCTGCCCGTCCGACAGGTCCGGACGGCCCAGCGCCCGGAACGTGGCGGCGCTGTCGATCCGCTCCAGGGCTTCCTTCATCCGCTGCGCCGCGAGCACGCTGCGATAGTTGTCCTGCAGGATGCGTTCCGAGCTGCGCCCCAGGTCGCCCAGGGTACCCAGCGCGATCGCGCCGAGCACCGCCAGCACGGCCGCGAGCGGGGCCTGGGCGAAGAGCAGCTTCCGCCGGAGCGTCATGGCTCGTCCTCGAACGCCACCACGTGCACGTCGGCGTCGCGCGCCTCCCGGAGCAGCGTGAGTGGCACCGAGCCGAACAGCACCTGCCTCCACCAGGGCTGCAGGGAGCGCCCGACGACGATGTGCGCCACCCCATGGGTGCGCGCGAAGTCGAGGATCGCCTGCGCCGGGTCGGTCGACTTGAGCCGCACCACCTCTGCGCCCAGCTCCTTGGCCTTCTCGATGTTCTGCAGGAGGTGCCGCTGCGCCTCGGAATCGATCAGGTGCGGAGCCTCTTGCGGCGTCTCGACGTAGACCACGAACCAGTCGGTGTTGAGGCGCCCCGCCATGCGCGATCCGCGCGAGAGCAGCGTCTTGGCGCGCGGCGGATTCGAGGCCAGGCACACCATCACCCGCCCTGAGGTGTTCCCCTTCTGCTCCAGCGCGCCGCGCGCCCCCGCGCGGTCCAGGCTCTCCGCCACCTCGCGCAGGGCCAGCTCGCGCAGGGTGGCGAGGTTCGCGTCCTTGAAGAAGTTCTCCAGCGCCCAGGAGACCTTCTCGGGCGCGTAGATCTTGCCCTGCTGCAGGCGCTCTTGCAGGTCCTCCACCGCCAGATCGAGGTTCACCACCTGGTCGGCCTGCTTGAGGAAGCTGTCGGGAACGGTCTCCCGCACCGCGACGCCGGTCACCCGCTCGATGAGGCCGTTCAGCGACTCGAGGTGCTGCACGTTGAGCGCGCCGAGCACGTTGATGCCCGCGTCGAGCAGCGCCAGCACGTCCTGCCAGCGCTTGCGATTGGCCGAACCGGGCGCGTTGGTGTGCGGGATCTCGTCGACCACTGCGATCTGCGGTCTGCGCCGCACCGTTGCGTCGACGTCCATCTCCTCGACCGGCACGCCGCGATACTCGGTGCGCTTGCGCGGCACGACTTCCAGGCCCTCCATCAGGGCGGCGGTCTCCGCGCGGCCGTGCGTCTCGATGTAGCCGATCACCACGTCGACGCCGCGCCGCCGCAGGTCGTGCGCTTCCTGCAGCATCCGGTAGGTCTTCCCCACGCCCGCGGCAAAGCCGACGTAGAGCTTCAGCCGCCCCCGGCGACCCCGCTCGACCAGCTCGAGGAAGTCCTCCGGGCGGCGGCCCGCCGTTCGCTCGGGGATGGCCATCCGCGGATGCTACTCCTACCGCGTCGGGGCAGCCTGAATCATCGGCCCGCGATCGGCGGCCGGCCGAAGAGCCGATCCAGCGCCAGGTTCACCAGCAGCACGTTCACCCGCGGCTCGCCGAGCACCAGGAGGTCCCTTCCCTCGACGTTCGCCTCGATCACCGATCGCACGCGTGCGGGAGCGACCCCTCGCGCATGCCCGATGCGCGGAGCTTGCCACAGCGCCGCCTCGGGCGAGAGGTGGGGATCGAGGCCGCTGGCGGAAGCGGTCACGAGCTCCGCGGGGACGGCGCCCTGGGCGTCGGGGTTCTCCTGCTGCAGCCGCTCCACCTCCTTGGTGACGCGGTCGCGCAAAGCCTTGGAGGTGGGCCCCAGGTTCGAGCCGCCCGACGCGGCCGCGTCGTAGCCTTTCTCGCCGGCGGCCGAAGGACGGGGCTGCAGGTACGGCGCGCTGGTGAACGGCTGCGCGATCAGCTCGGACCCCACCACGCGCCCTCGCTCGTCGGCGATGAGGCTGCCGCGCGCCCGGCCTGGGAAGAGCGCCAGGGCGGCGCCGGTAGTGACCAGCGGATAGGCGATGCCGGTCAAGACCAGGGTGACCAGGGTGGCGCGCAGCGCGACCAGCAGTTCTTTGCCAGGCATGTGGCCTCCTACACCAGACCGATCGCAGCCAGGACCATGTCGATCGCCTTGATCCCCACGAACGGCGCGATCACGCCGCCGACCCCGTAGACGAGCAGCGAGCGCCGCAGCAGCGCCGCGGCGCCGAGCGGCCGGTACCGGACGCCGCGCAGCGCCAGGGGGATCAGCAGGATGATGATGATGGCATTGAAGATGACGGCGGAGAGGATGGCGCTGTAGGGCGAGGCGAGCCGCATCACGTCGAGCGGCTTCAGCTCCGGGAACACTCCCACGAACAGCGCCGGTAGGATGGCGAAGTACTTCGCGACGTCGTTCGCGATCGAGAAGGTGGTCAACGTCCCGCGCGTCATGAGGAGTTGCTTGCCGACCTCGACGACCTCCAGGAGCTTGGTCGGGTCCGAGTCGAGATCGACCATGTTGCCGGCTTCCTTGGCGGCCTGCGTCCCCGTGTTCATCGCCACGCCCACGTCGGCTTGCGCCAGCGCGGGAGCGTCGTTGGTGCCGTCGCCGGTCATCGCGACCAGCTTGCCCTTGGCCTGCTCCTCGCGGATGAGGCGCATCTTGGCTTCGGGCGTCGCCTCGGCGAGGTAGTCGTCGACGCCGGACTCCTTCGCGATGGCCGCGGCGGTGCGCGGGTTGTCGCCGGTGATCATCACCGTGCGGATGCCCATCGCCCGGAAGCGTGCGAACCGCTCCGCGATGCCCCCCTTCACCACGTCCTTGAGGTGGATGAGCCCCAGCACCCGCGCGCCGTCGGACACGGCGAGCGGCGTGCCGCCCGCGTCCCCGATGCGCCAGGCCGCCTGCACCAGTTCGTCGGGAACGCTTCCGCCCAGCCGCTGGACGTGGGCCACGACCGCGTCCACGGCGCCCTTGCGGACGACCCGGCCGGCCAGATCGGCGCCGCTCATGCGCGTCTGCGCGGTGAACTTGATGAAGTGCGCGACGCCCTTCGTCTCCCGGCCACGCAGCCCGTAGCGCTCCTTGAGCAGCACCACGATGGAGCGGCCTTCGGGGGTCTCGTCGGCGAGGCTGGCGAGGTGCGCCGCGTCGGCAAGCTCCGCCGCGCCAACGCCGGGCGCCGGGAGGATCTCGGTCGCCAGCCGATTGCCGAGGGTGATGGTGCCCGTCTTGTCGAGCAGCAGCGTGTCCACGTCGCCGGCGGCCTCCACCGCCCGGCCGCTCATGGCCAGCACATTCTTGCGCAGGAGTCGATCCATGCCCGCGATGCCGATGGCCGAGAGCAGGCCGCCGATGGTGGTGGGAATCAGGCAGACGAGGAGCGCCACGATCGCGGTCGCGCCCAGCGCGATCCCCGAGTAGAGGCCGAGCGGCACCAGCGTCACGCAGGCGAAGAGGAACACGATGGTGAGCCCGACCAGGAGGATGTGGAGCGCGATCTCGTTGGGCGTCTTCTGCCGCGCCGCCCCTTCCACCAGCGCGATCATCCGGTCGAGGAACGACTCGCCCGGATTGGAGGTGATGCGCACCACGATGCGATCGGAGAGCACCTTGGTGCCGCCCGTCACCGCCGAGCGATCGCCGCCGCTCTCCCGGATCACCGGCGCCGATTCGCCGGTGATGGCCGACTCGTCCACCGAGGCGATGCCCTGGATGATCTCGCCGTCGCCGGGGATCAGCTGGTTGGCCTCCACCACCACCAGGTCGCCTTTCTTCAGCCGCGAGGCCGGGATCATCTCCTCGTTGGCGACCGGCAGGACGTCCTCCGGCGCCGGCCAGGTGCGCACCTTGCGCGCGACCGTCTCCTGGCGCATGCGGCGCAGCGTGTCGGCCTGTGCCTTCCCGCGACCCTCGGCCACCGCTTCGGCGAAGTTGGCGAAGATCACCGTGAACCAGAGCCAGATCGACACCGCCAGCGTGAACCAGCGGGGCGCGGCTCCGGGGGGCGGCGCCGTCAGGTCGCGCAGCCAGATCGCCGTGGTGAGCACGCTGCCGATCTCGACCACGAACATCACCGGGTTCTTGGCCACCCGGTGCGGCGCGAGCTTGCGCAAGCTGTCCATCGCCGCGGACCAGAGGATCCCGCCGTCGAACAGGGAAAGCTGCTTTGCTTTGGCGGACATTTAAGCCCACCCGCTTGCTTGAGTTGACCGCTCACGGTCAATTCTACCGAGCGCCAACATTAAAATAGCCTCCCGGCCCGGCCGGCGAAATGCTCCACGAGCGGGCCCAGCGAAAGGGCGGGGAAGAACGTCAGCGCGCCGACGATCACCACCACGGCGACGAGCAGCGCGACGAACAGCGCTCCCGTGGTGGGGAAGGTGCCCGGCCCGGCCGGGATCACCTTCTTGTCCACCATCGCCCCAGCGATGCCGAGGGCGGGGACGATCATCAGGAACCGGCCGATGAGCATGTCGGCGCCGAGCGCCAGGTTGTAGAAACGCGTGTTCGCGTTCAGCCCCGCGAACGCCGAGCCGTTGTTCCCCGCGCCGCTGGAGAACGCGTAGAGGATCTCCGAGAGCCCGTGCGGTCCGGGGTTCGCGATGGAAGAGGTGCCGTACGGCACGACCGCCGCCCAGGCGGAGAAGCCCAGGATGATCAGGGGGAAGATGAGCACGTAGAGCATGGCCAGCTTCATCTCGCGCGCTTCGATCTTCTTCCCCAGGTACTCGGGCGTGCGCCCCACCATCAGGCCGGCGATGAAGACGGTGAGCAGCACGAAGACGAGGATCCCGTACATGCCCGCGCCGACGCCGCCGAAGATCACCTCGCCCAGCTGGATGTTCACGAGCGGCACCAGCCCGCCGAGCGGCGTGAAGCTGTCGTGCATCGCGTTCACCGCGCCGCAGGAGGCGTCGGTGGTGACGGTCGCGAACAGCGCCGAGGCTGCCACTCCGAACCGCGTCTCCTTTCCTTCCATGTTGTCGGTTCCCTGCTGCAGTCCGGCGATGCCGCGCAGCGCCGGGTTGCCCTGCGCCTCGGCGGAGTACGTGCCGAGCACGCCGGCGAAGAACAGCACGGCCATGGCGGCGAAGACTGCCCAGCCCTGCCGCTGGTCGCGCGCCATCCGGCCGTACGTGTAGGTGAGCCCCGCCGGGATGGCGAAGATGGACAAGAGCTGGACGAAGTTCGTCAGCGGTGTCGGGTTCTCGAACGGGTGCGCGCTGTTCGCGTTGAAGAAGCCGCCGCCGTTGGTGCCCAGCATCTTGATCGCCTCCTGCGAGGCGGTGGGCCCCATGGCGAGCACCTGCTTGGCGCCTTCGAGCGTGACCAGCTCCCGGTACGGCGCGAGGTTCTGCAGCACGCCCTGGGAGACGAGGAACAGCGCGTACACGAAGGAGATGGGAAGCAGCACGTAGAGGGTGGCGCGGACGAGGTCGACCCAGAAGTTTCCGATGGTCTTTCCGCCGGCCGGGCCCGCCGTGCGGGTGAACCCGCGCGCCAGCGCCAGGGCGATGGCGATGCCGGCTGCCGCCGAGGTGAAGTTGTGCCAGGCCAGGCCGGCCATCTGGGTCAGGTAGCCCATGGTCGACTCGGGCGTGTAGGACTGCCAGTTGGTGTTGGTGGTGAAGCTCGCCGCCGTGTTGAAGGCGAGCGCCGGCTCCACCGGGCCGAGGTGCTGTGGATTGAGCGGCAGCAGGTGCTGCAGCCGCTCGATCGCATAGGTGCCGAGCAGCCCGAACAGGCTGAACGCGAGCAGCGAGAACGCGTACACGGGCCAGGTCTGCTCGCGCGCGGGGTCGACGCCGCACAGGCGGAACAGAAGCCGCTCGGCGCGGCCGAGCACCGACGGCAGCGGCTGCCCTTTGCCTAGGAAGACGCGGAACATGTACGCGCCCATCGGGCGCACAAGCGCGAGCACGACGACGAAGAACAACCCGATCTGGGCCCAACCGGTGGCGGTCATGTCAGAACCGCTCCGGCCAGAGCAGCGCGTAGCCGAGATAGACGATCAGCAGCACCGCCAGCGCGAGCCCGATGCCGTATTCGAGGTTCACGGCGCACCCCCGAGGTGAGCGCAGAACCGCACGTAGGCCCACGAGACCGCGAAGAACGCGACGCTGGCCAGAACGAGCAGGAGGTCGATCATGCCGCGGTGCGGTGCATCCCGCGTGCCGGACACGTCCCTTGCACGGGCGGGTCCGCTGCGACCGTTCCGGCGTTCGGACCTTGCGAGACGCAAGCCAGGGCCGTGCCCGTCCTTGCGTTTTGCAAGTCAGGTCGCTCGTGCAACACGACGCCAGAAGAGCGCCGGCGGGACGGCCATCGAAGCCCGGAAGTGGACACCTGGTGCCACTTGCAGGCCTCTCGAGTGCCCTCCAGTTTGCCGGGTGCCGGCGGCCGTTCGGTTGGCCGGCTTCCGGTGACCTGCTACCGTGCAGTCTCGACAAGGAGGGGCGTGGTGACTCGAGGAATCATCATCGCGGGGGCGTTGGCGCTCACAGCATGCGCCGGCAGCTCGAAGCAGACGAAAAGCTCCGAAGAGCAGTCGCAGCTCATCTGCACCTACGAGCGGGCCATCGGCAGCAACATTCCCGAGAGGGTCTGCCGGGAACCCGAGGATCAGCCTGAGCCGGCGCAGGGCGGCGCCCAGACCCAACCCGGCGGGCAGAGCACGCGGTAGAGGCGCGGCCGCGCGGGGAGCGCGGCCGGCGCCGTGGCCATCATCACTCGTTGCGGCTGGTCTGCAGCGGGGGCGGCGAGACCCGGTGCTGCGTGGCCTGCTCGAATGCGTAGGCGAAGCCGATCAATTTCGGCTCGCTGAACGCGGGTCCGGAGAACGTCACGCCGAACGGCGACTGCTTCGGGTGGAAGTTGGGGTCGGCGGCATCGATGGCGGCCGTGTTCAGGTTGGGGAAGAATCCGCCCGGCACGATCACGCTCGGGTATCCGGCGCGGGCGGGCGCGTTGGCGCCGAAGTTGGCGGGGAACAGGACCGCATCGAACTTCTTCCCTTTGCAGCTCCCCTGGTCGGCGACGAGCCCCGCGCATTCCGGCGGGACCACTCCGGTGTAGAGGACGTCGAGGCCGCAGGTCCTGGTCAGCTTCAGGTCGAGAGCGCGGTCCGCCTGGTAATTGCGCAGGTCTTCGCCCGGGCCGGTGTTCAGGATGTCCGACCCTACGGCGATTGCCTGTCCGTACTTGAGCCCCACCTCAGGGTGCGCCGCGTTGAAGGAGACCACGTCGGAGAGAGTGCGGACCGTCCGCACAGGGATCGAGGCGCTCGAGGCGCTCACGCCGGGGCCGAAGTCCGCGTCGGCGAGATAGGAGTTGAGATCGCGCTTGAAGCCGAACATGAGCACGGTCGAGCACGGCGGGATCGCTCCGGCGGGGGTGGCCCTGCGGGCTTTGACGTCACCCGAAGTGACGCAGGTGCCGTAGTTGTTCAAGATGTTCTGGGAGGGGATCTCGCACTCTTCGAACGTCGCGCCCAATGACGTCATGGTGGCGATGGCGTCGTTCATCAAGGCTGTCCGCGCCGCGCCCAGGCCGAAGTCGATGAAGTACGTTTTCTTGGGCACTGCGATGTGCGCTCCCTTCAGCGCCTTGGGGTTGAGGAACTTCGTGTAGTCGCTGAAGCACTTGCCGGGCGTGAGGCAGGCCGCGGTCGCCGGGTCCTTCTCGTCGAAGCCGGCGAGTACGCCGAGCAGCTTGGCCGCGTCGGTCACCGTCCGCGCCATCGGGCCGGCGGTGTCCTGATCGGCGGTGATCGGCACGATGCCGTGCCGGCTGACGAGGCCGAGCGTCGGCTTGATGCCGGCGAGGCCGTTCTGACCAGAGGGGCTGAGGATCGATCCGGAAGTCTCCGTGCCGACGCCCACGGTGGCCAGGTTCGCGCCTACGGCGATGCCCGGGCCGGAGCTGGAACCCCCGGTCTGCAGCACCGGGCGGCCGTCGTTGGCCGGCGCCGTCTTTCTCGGATCGATCCGTGGATCATAGGCGTTGAAGCCAAAGCCGACTTTCGACAGGTCGCCACCGTTCTGGAAAAGCTGGAACCGCAGCTGCGAGCTGAAGCCGGTCGGCATGCCGAGAGCGATGAAGTTGGCGAACTCCGTCAGGGTCCCCTTGCCGAGGATGATGGCGCCGGCGCGGCGCAGCTTGGCGGCGATGAACGCGTCCTTCTTCGGCCTCGATCCGCCGAGCGCGACCGATCCGGCGGTGGTCGGCATGTCCTTGGTGGCGATGTTGTCCTTGAGGATGATCGGAATGCCGAACAACGGCCTTCCGCCGTCGTCTTCGAGATCGGCGTCGTCGGCGGCATGCTCATTGACGTGCATGAAGCCGTTGAGCGGCTGTTGACCTGTGCCGCCGTTCAACGGCTGCCCCGCGCCCTGATCGAAAGCGGCGATCCGCGCGAGGTACATCTTCACGAGATCCTCTGGAGTCAGCTCCCCGGATCGGAACGCGGCCTGGATGTCGGCGATGGTCGCCTCGGCCACCTGGAACTCATCGCGGTCTCCAGCGTGCGCGATGGCCGGCAAGACGAGTGCTGCAACTGCGAGCAGGAGCGAGGTACGTAGGCACGGACCCTTCATGGGCTGTTCCTCTCATAGGGATGTCGCCGCGCGTGCGGCGGCCGGAAGCGACTGGTTGGCGGAGTTTTCCCCGGTCTCGTTTGCCGCACCGGGAGCGCTCTCGTCTAGCAGGACTCCGGTCGGAGGCAGCGCCGTGCATTTGATTTGAAACACTTGCAGGCGAGCGGCGTACTCCCGGCGCGAAGGCAAGACCGTGCTCGGTTGGAGCGCTGCCGCTGATCGGGCATCATGGCCCGCCTTTTTTCGGAGGAACGATGCGAAAGCAGATCGGGCTGGTCCTCGTCGGTGCTCTCCTGCAAGCGGGCGCGGCTCGCGCCTTGACGGCCGACGAGGTGGTCGCGCGCAACCTGGCCGCGCGCGGAGGCGCCGCCCAGATTGCCGCGGTCCGCTCGCTGCGCCTCGCTGGGACCGCCTCGTTCAGCTTCGGCGACACCAAGGTCGACGTGCAGTGGGCCGAGGTGCAGAAGCGCCCCGGCATGGTGCGCACCGAGATCTCCCTGCAGGGCCTCACCGCGGTGGACGCTTACGACGGGCGGGACGGCTGGGAAGTGCAGCCGTTCTCCGGCCGGCGCGATCCGCACCGGACCTCCGCCGACGAGGCCAAGGACCTGCAGCGCAGCGCCGAGATCGGCGGACCGCTCGTGGCGGCCGCGGAGAAGGGCCACCGCGTCGAGTACCTGGGCACCGACGACCTGGACGGCACGCCGGCGCACAAGCTGCGCGTCACGCGCAAGGACGGCGACGTCCAGTACCTCTACCTCGACCCGGACTACTTCCTCGAGATTCGCGTGGTCACCGAGAGCAAGGTGCGCGGCGTGGAGCGCATCACCGAGACCGACCTGGGCGGCTACGAGCAGGTCGCCGGAGTCTGGTTCCCGTTCTCCATCGAGTCGGGCGAGAAGGGGAAGCCGCGCAACTTTCGCCTGACCGTCGAGCGCGCCGAGCCGAACGTGGAGCTGGACGACGCGCTGTTCCGCTTCCCCACCGGGCCGGTGGGCCGCGCCGTCATTCCGGGCCCCGCGCCGGCGCAGACCGCGGCGGCAGCGCCGCCGTCGCCGCCCGGCAACCGGGCCGCGCCCGTGCTCGACTCCGGCGTCATCTCGGGGCTCCGGTCCCGCAACATCGGGTCCGCGACGATCAGCGGCCGTATCGCCGCCCTGGCCGCCCGCAACGACGGGGGCAAGACCATCCTGTACGTCGGCGCGGCGAGCGGTGGAATCTGGAAGTCGGGCGATGGCGGCACCACCTTCCGGCCCGTTTTCGACAAGGCGCCCGTGCAGTCGATCGGAGCAATCGCGATCGATCCCAAGGACCCGCAGAGCGTCTGGGTGGGGACGGGCGAGTCGTGGACTCGAAACTCGGTGTCCATCGGGGACGGCATCTACAAGTCGATCGACGGAGGCGAATCATGGACCCACATGGGCCTGCCGCAGTCGGAGCGGATCGCCCGGATCGTCGTGCACCCCCAGAATGGCAACGTGGTCTACGCCTGCGTCCCGGGCAAGCTGTGGAGCGACAGCCCCGACCGCGGGCTCTACAAGACGGCCGACGGCGGGCGCACCTGGGACCTGGTCCTCACCGGGCACAACGGCTCGACGGGGTGCTCGGGCCTGTCGATGGATTCCAAGGACCCGAACGTTCTGTTCGCCGGGTTGTGGGACTTCCGCCGCAAGGGATGGACGTTCCGCTCCGGCGGCGACGGTCCCGAGGCGCCGAGCGGCAGCGGCCTGTATCGGTCGGCCGACGGCGGCGCGACCTGGACCGAGCTCACCTCGGGCGGGCTCCCGCCCAAGCCGTGGGGGCGCGTCGAGGTGGCGGTGGCTCCGTCCAACGGCAGCGTCGTCTACGCGTTCCTCGAGTCGAAGGACTCGGCGCTGTTCCGCTCGGCCGACGGCGGCAAGACCTGGGAGGCGCGCGACAAGAGCCAGATGATGGTCTGGCGCCCGTTCTACTTCGCCCGCCTGGTGGTCGATCCGACCAATGCCGACCGCGTCTACAAGCCCGACCTGAACCTGATCGTCAGCGAGGACGGAGGACGCAGCTTCGCCCAGAGCGGGGGCCGCGCGCACGGCGACTGGCACGACGTGTGGGTCGACCCGGACAATCCAAAGCACGTGGTGGGCGGGGACGACGGCGGGCTGTGGGTCTCGTACGACGGCGGGAGCCGCTGGTGGAAGGCGGCCAACCTGCCGGTCGCCCAGTTCTACCACGTGAGCGTGGACGACAAGGACCCGTACCAGGTCTACGGCGGGCTGCAGGACAACAGCTCGTGGGTCGGAGACTCGGCGTATCCGGGCGGCATCACCAACAACCGCTGGGAGAACCTCTACAACGGCGACGGCTTCTGGACCTGGCAGGATCCGGCCGACGCGAACGCGGTCTACGCCGAGTTCCAGGGCGGCTACATCGGGCGAGTCGACCGGCGCACCCTGGCCAGCAGGGACATCCAGCCCAAGGCTGGCTACAAGGAGAAGCTCCGCTTCAACTGGAACGCGCCCATCGCCGTGAGCCCCACCCGCAAGGGCACGATCTACATCGGCGCGCAGTTCCTCTTCCGCTCGCGCGACAAGGGCGAAAGCTGGGAGCGCATCTCGCCCGATCTGACCACCAACGATCCCGAGAAGCAGAAGCAGGAGCAGTCGGGCGGCGTCACCGTCGACAACTCCGCCGCCGAGATGCACACCACCATCTACGCCATCGCCGAGTCCCGCTTCGACTCCAACGTGGTCTGGGTGGGCACCGACGACGGCAACGTGCAGCTCACGCGCGACGGCGGCAAGTCGTGGAGCAACCTGACCCGCAACGTGACGGGGCTGCCGCCGAGCTCGTGGGTCAGCTGGATCGAGGCGAGCCGCCACCAGGCCGGCACGGCCTACGCGGCGTTCGACCGGCATTCTTTCGGCGACCTGACGCCATGGGTGTACCGCACCACCGACTACGGGAAGACCTGGACGCGCATCGTCGGCCCGCAGCAGGGCGTCCGCGGGTACGCCCACGTCGTGAAGGAAGACGCGGTCCGGCCGCAGCTCCTCTTCCTGGGAACGGAATTGGGGCTCTGGCTTTCCCTGGACGGCGGCAAGGAGTGGGCCGAGTTCAAGGGAAGCGGCTTTCCGGCCGTGGCGGTCCGCGACCTGGCGCTGCAGCACCGGGAGGGAGATCTCGTCATCGCGACCCATGGGCGGGGCCTGTGGGTGATCGACGACTTGACGCCGCT